>NZ_JBEAHA010000027.1:0-22313 GCF_040061975.1 Klebsiella sp. GG_Kp146 | reverse complement strand
GAATCCGTGACGCGGATGAATGACTGTCCACGACGCTATACCCAAAAGAAAGCGGATTATCGGTGAGTTTCAACTATCTCTATAAAACCTCTCGACGAAGGTGTTTATTTTTAATTTCAGTCGGTTGTAAATCAGGTTTGCAGAATATCCACTTTTAAGCAGTTTTTTGGCTGCTTTAAACACCGGATTCGTTAATACTGTCACGCTACGATGTTTTATTGTCTATCCGTTAGTCTCCATTCCCTGATTTGCAGCGGTCATCATTCAGCTTAATGGATAGCAGGTTTATAGGTTATCCAGACAGGAGTGATAGACGTGAAAAATGTAGTATTATTCCCGCAGCTCAAATCGGCAATAGCCTGGCTTATCGGTCATGGTGAAACAATTATGCAGTTTGCCTGGAATATCGTGGCAGCGCTGATTATTCTTTTTGTCGGGCGAATGCTTGCAAAAGTCCTTGCTAAAGCCTTCGAGAAAATTCTCTTACGACGCAACGTCGATGCGACAATCGTTCATTTCTTTGCTGCGCTCGTTCGTTATATTACGATGGCTTTTGCGATAATCGCCGCATTAGGTCGGGTAGGGATTGAGACGTCTTCCATCATCGCGGTTATTGGCGCGGCAGGGCTGGCAATTGGTCTGGCGCTGCAAGGTTCGCTTTCTAACTTTGCCGCTGGTGTTCTGTTAGTCACTTTACGTCCTTTTCGGGCCGGCAATTTTGTACAGGTCGGCGCGATTTCTGGTATGGTGCAGTCCGTACATGTTTTTTCAACAACGCTACTAACCGTTGATAATAAAGAAGTTATTATTCCAAATGGTAAAGTCATCGCCGACAGTATTGTGAATTATTCCTGCCATCCTTTTCGGCGAATCGATCTGACCCTCGGCGTGGCCAGCGAGACTAAAATTGTGCAGGTTAAGCAGGTCATTCAGGCTATCATTGATAGTGAAAAGCGAATCGATCAATCTCGTGGTACTACGGTTCGTCTGCTTGAAATGATGCCGGGCACACTTAACTTCACTGTTCGTGTCTGGGTGAAAAATAGCGAATATTGGGAGACTTATTTTGATTTTCTTGAAGCGATTAAAGAAGCGCTCGATGAACATCAGATCACCCTCGCCGCGCAACGGATGGATATTAATTTAACCTCCTCGTCGTTATCGGACCTAAAAAAATAAACAATGTGGATGTTTAGCTTATAGATCATTTGATCTATGAATGTATTCAACCCCTTTTACAATTATGTTCATGCTTTTTTACACATCGCCATTATTGTTCAGGGAATAATAGTGCGTCTTATCATGACGCACTTATACAGGATAATAAAATGACAAAAGTATCACGAGCTATATTATTGACCGCCGCCGTTGCAGGTTTTTCGCTGGCGGCGCAGGCCGCGGAAGTGACTGCGCCAGCACCCGCTAAGGACCCTATCGTCCAGCACTTAAAACTGACTCCCGATCAGGTGAGCATAATTAACAGCCTGCATCAGCAAATGGAAAAAAACGTTGAGCAGATTTCACAGCAAGACATTAAAGATGGCGCGCTGATTAACGTGATTGATTCCGGTAAATGGAATGAGAAAGCGGTGAAGGATCAGCTGGCGGCATTCAGTAAAATTGATCAACAGGTACGTTATTATCGCGTGAAGTACTATTTTGATGTGAATCAGGTACTGACGCCGGAGCAGCGCACCCAGGTGAAAAAAGATCTTGCCGACGCGCTGAGTGAATAATGCCATCAGCCCCTTTCGGGGCCGGTATTAGCGGCAGGCCATCAACGATAGCCGAATAATCCATGCTGCAGCTTCAGGCGAGACTTTCTTCATCCCGCAGGCGAATCTCCGCCTCGGCGACGATGGCTTCCAGTTCGCTAAGCATCTCATCATAACCAAAGCTGACGACGCCGACGGTTTCCGGCGGCGTCGGGGCTAGCGGCGTCGGAGACGCCTTTTTTCTGTTTTTTTTCTTACTCACTGACAGACTCCATCCCTTCCGTTGTTACACCGGTAAATCTATCAGCAAAGCGCGCAGCGGCGTATCGGCGACGAGGGTAATGTTAGCTTCGTCACGAATAAATGCCCCATCACCACAGGTGAGAGCCTGTTTGGGTTGTTCCTGCGCGACGGCATGGACGGTGCCGTGGATCGACTGCAGGTAGGCGCGCGGGCCATGCAATTGCACGTTGATCTGCTCCCCTTTTTCCAGCGCGATGTGATAGACCCAGGCCTGCTGGCGAAGCTGGAGGCTATTATTCCCCCCATCCGGTGAGGCCAGCAGCTGTAGCGGCGCGTTGGCGACCTCGATTTTCTGCTGCAGCGGGTTTTCCCGCTGCGGGCAGGCATCGAGCCATAGCTGCATTCGCGTTAACGACTGCTCTTTGCTCAGATTGTGCTCGCTATAGCTCACGCCAGGCTGAGTGGCGATAATCAACGCGTCGCCGGCCCTGGCCTGCAGGTGATTGCCGTCGCTGTCGCGATACTCCGCTTCGCCTTCCAGAATCAGGTTCAGGATATCGACCTTGGGATACGTTCTGGCCTGGAACGAGGCCCCGGGGGCCAGCACTTCCTGATTGAGAACGCGTAAGGACGCGAAGCCCAGTAATTTTGGGTCGAAGTAGTGGCCAAAGGAGAAGGTGTAGCGGGCCTGCAGCCAGCCGAAGTCTGCTTGTCCGCATTGTTTGGCTGTTCGGGTAGTAATCATGTTCTTGACCTCTCTTTACACTAAATCAATGGTAAAGGTATGGACGCTGTATTGTTAGCCAGATATTCTGCCCGGTATGTTCAAATTTCCTGAATGAGAAAGCGATGGCTAAAGAGAGAGCATTAACGCTGGAAGCGTTACGCGTGATGGATGCGATCGATCGTCGCGGGAGCTTCGCTGCCGCGGCTGATGAGCTGGGACGCGTGCCTTCCGCCCTGAGCTACACCATGCAAAAACTGGAGGAAGAGCTGGACGTGGTGCTGTTTGACCGCTCAGGTCATCGCACAAAGTTCACCAACGTCGGGCGTATGCTGCTGGAGCGCGGTCGCGTGCTGCTCGAGGCGGCGGACAAGCTCACCACCGATGCCGAAGCCCTGTCTCGCGGTTGGGAAACTCACCTGACGATCGTCACCGAAGCGCTGGTGCCCACGCCGGATCTGTTTCCGCTGATTGAGAAACTGGCGACCAAGTCCAACACCCAGCTGTCGATTATCACCGAGGTGCTGGCCGGCGCCTGGGAGCGGCTGGAGCAGGGGCGGGCGGATATCGTTGTCGCGCCGGATATGCATTTTCGTTCTTCCTCGGAGATTAACTCGCGCAAACTCTATTCGGTGCTCAGCGTGTACGTCGCGGCGCCGGACCACCCGATCCACCAGGAGCCTGAACCGCTCTCCGAGGTCACCCGCGTCAAATACCGTGGCGTCGCGGTGGCGGATACCGCGCGCGAGCGGCCCGTTCTCACCGTTCAGCTGCTGGATAAACAGCCGCGCTTAACGGTGAGCACCATTGAAGATAAGCGTCAGGCGCTGCTGGCCGGATTAGGCGTGGCGACCATGCCCTATCCGCTGGTGGAGAAGGATATTGCTGAAGGACGCTTGCGGGTGGTCAGTCCGGAATATACCAATGAAATTGACATTATCATGGCCTGGCGACGGGACAGCATGGGCGAAGCGAAGTCCTGGTGCCTGCGTGAGATCCCTAAGCTGTTTGCCGGCAGATAGTCGAGGACGCTCCTCCCGCTAGCGGGAGGAGCAGGAAGATCAGTAGGAAAAGGGTTTTGGATCGGGCCCGAATCGGTTGTTGCCTTCCGTTCCGCGCTGGCAGTTAAAGATCAGGATCACCAGCCAGCCGATGACCGGGATCAGCAGCAGCAGCAGCCACCATGCCGAACGGTCGGTGTCGTGCAGACGCCGAAACTGCACCGCCCACCACGGTAAAAAGACCAGTATGCCATAGATGGTCGTCAGAATGCCTTCGCCGCCCGCCCGCTGCCAGCCCAGCATTTTATCGATGATGCTCAATACGCCGGTCAGGATGAGGTTGACCAGAATAAACATCCAGTACTCTTTGCGCCGCGCACGGCCGCCAAATCCTATATAGTTTTTTAATACCTTGAGATACCAGTCCATTTCTACGCCTCAATTAACCGTCAATCACTTGTTTTTTAAGCGATCGCAATAAGAATAGACGTGAATGAATGGTGGGTAAATATCTGTTTTCTGAATTATTGGGCGCCATCACTGGCGCCCGACGGATCAACGGAAGCGCTGGTCGCGACCGTGTGGTTCGCTGAGATCCTGCTGCGGCCCAATGGAGATGATGCCGGTAGGGTTAATGGTTTTATGGCTGCGGTAATAGTGGTGACGAATATGCGGAAAGCTCACCGTCTCCGCGATACCCGGCATCTGGTAGATGTCGCGCAGGAAGCCGTAGAGATTGAGATAATCGCTGATGCGTCGTTTGTCGCATTTAAAATGGGTCACATACACCGGGTCGAAGCGTACCAGCGTCGTCCACAGGCGAATATCCGCTTCCGTCAGCTGATTGCCCGTCAGGTAACGATGCTGACCGAGGATCTGCTCCAGCCGCTCCAGCGAGGTAAACACCGCATCCACCGCTTCGTCGTAAGCCTGCTGACTGGTGGCAAAGCCAGCTTTATACACGCCGTTATTGACGTTGTCATAGATCCAGCCGTTCAGTTCATCGATTTTTTCCCGCAGCGCCGGCGGGTAGTAATCCCCGGCTCTGGCGCCCAGGCCATCGAAGGCGGTATTAAACATACGGATGATTTCTGCCGACTCATTGCTGACGATGGTCTGCTGTTTTTTATCCCATAGTACCGGGACGGTGACGCGACCGGTGTAGCGCGGGTCGGCGTGCAGATACAGCTGATAGAGAAAATCGTGCTGATAAAGGGTGTCACCGGTGGCTTCCGGGAAGCTGTCGTCAAAAGTCCAGCCGTTTTCCAGCATCAGCGGATTGACCACGGAGACAGGGAGAAAAGGCTCCAGTCCTTTCAGCTTACGCATAATTAACGTGCGATGCGCCCACGGGCAGGCGAGAGAAACGTACAGATGATAGCGATCTTTTTCCGCCGCAAATCCCCCTTCACCACTCGGTCCGGCCGCGCCATCGGCGGTGAGCCAGTTACGGAAGGCGGAAACGGAACGCTTAAAACGCCCACCGGTGGATTTTGTGTCATACCAGGTATCCTGCCAGACGCCGTCGACTAATTGGCCCATCTTTATTCCTCCTTCAGACTTCAGATAGCAAAAGCGAGGAGTGGCCTCCTCGCTTTTTCATTCATTCAGTATAGTGCGCTTACCATTTCTTATTCAGTACACGGTCGATACTGAAGGCGCCCGGTCCGGTAATGGCCAGCAGCAGGTAACCGCCAGCGATGGTCAGGTTTTTCATGAACATCAGGGAGTTCACGCCTTCCGCAAAGTTGCTGTGGAACAGGAACGCGGTCAACAGCGTAAAGCCTGCGGTGAACAGCGCGGTGGTCCGGGTCAGGAAACCGAACAGAATCGCCAGTCCGCCGCCGAATTCAAGGAGAATGGTCAGCGGCAGCAGCGCACCCGGTACGCCCATGGCTTCCATATACTGCTGGGTTCCCGCATAACCGGTGATTTTGCCCCATCCTGCAGTGATAAACAGAATCGGCATCAGAATGCGCGCTACCAGTACACCAACATCTTCTAATTTTTTCATTTCTTACTCCAGAAAACCCAAAGGGCGGCGGTTTTGTTTTTTAGCGCAATCCCGCGTAGTTACGCGGTGTTGCTGTCGATGGAGAGGATAGTAGCGAGGCGGAGAGGGAATTGTTAGCAAGGAAAACTGTAGATCTAGTTCAAAGTTTCTGAGTAATCGGTAAGAGGGGGCGAAAAATGCCACAACGCGATAGGTCACGACCGGCGCTGGTAAAGGCCTGGCCGGGCGGAATGGCATGGGATCAGAGGGCTGGCTGACCGCGGATGGCGGCCAGGGGGCAAGTTTTTACGCACGGCGTTGCGTATCGAGCGAGGAAGTGGCAGAGCGGGGCGCCGGGAAAAGCGCCCGCGCTCCGGGCGGCTAACGAACTGCCGACTGGCGCAGGATCCCGCGGACCAGCCGCCAGGTACTCCATAAACCCAGTCCGCGTTTGGTCCAGCGCATCAAAAAATGCGGGTGTCGGATGGACCACACGGCCATCAGACCGCTGCCCACCATCAGCCACGAACGTAAACTAAGCAGCGTATGCCAGCCGCGGTCTAAGGGCGCAGTCGCTTCCAGCCAGTGGCGGCGACAGGCGCTCAGCTCCAGCCGTTGCTGCTGGATCTGGCGCAGCAGCTGCGCCTTTTGCCGTTCACGCTCCTGTCGGCCATTCATGGTTTATCTTCCTCCAGAAGGGCACGGTCGTTCTCCAGCTCTCTTCGCGTCAGGCGCAGCAGCGTGGAGCGTCGCGCCTTACGTAAGGTAAGGACACCGACAATCGCGGCGGCGAGAAGCAGCACGACGGTGGTGGCGATCATGACGTGCAGGCGGTACTGAGCGTCAACGGCCCAGATAACCAGCACCAGCAGACTCATTAGGCCAAACGCGGCAAACAGCAGCGTCAGTCCGGTCATGATCAGCAGCTGGAAGAGGTTGGCTTTCTCCTCCTCCAGCTCCACGACGACCAGGCGCAGCCGTGTTTCCACCATTTCGACCAGCAGCGTAACGATACGCTGGCCAATGGAGAAGACGCGCTGACCCGGCCCCTGCGTGTGTTGAGTATTCGCCATAATCAGCGACGCGACAGCAGGACACCCAGCACCAGCCCGACGGCGGCGCCAATCCCGACCCCTGTCCACGGATTTTCGCGAACATAATCATCCGCTCGCGCGGCGGTCTCACGAGTTTGACGCAGAATCGCTTCGCTGGTCTCACCCAGACGGGCGCGGCTCTCTTTCAGCGCGCTCTCGGCTTTACTGCGCAGTTTACCCATCTCTTCTTTCGACTTGTCCGCCGAGGAATTCAGTACTTCCTCCAGGGTGTCCGCCAGCGTTTTCAGTTCTGCACGAAGGTCGTCAGTCACATTCTCTTTAGCCATGTCGTTCTCCTGTAGCGTGGTCCGTATTGCGAAAGTTAATAGTGATTAGTAATCCCGAGACTCCAGCGTTTTCAACTCCTGTTGCGCTTCATTGAGTTTATGCTGGCGTTTGTTGATTTTGTCCGCATCGCCTTTCTTCCGGGCTTCCTGCAGATCGCGCTGACGTTCAGCGATCTCTTCCCGCTGTTTGGCAATTTTTTGCTGATGATCGGCTTTGAGTTTACTGTCGCTGCAGTTCTCCCGTACCTGGCGTAGCGCGGTATTTAGCCCATCAATGCGACTTTGATTGTGATGCTTTTCGGCATAGCTGATCTCTCGTTGAATATCCTGCTCTTTTTCCTGGCAGGGAGAGGCGGCTATGGCGCTGGCGCTAAGTGAAGACAGGGCCAGAAGCAGAGCGATGCGGTGTTTCATGGATAGTACCTTCCATTGTCTTAGGGGATACCCGGAGGATAAACCCGTTCCCGTTGGTAAACGTGAATGCGTTGATTCACGCAGGTTTAAGCATAGTAACAAATGCGGGAAACCACCAGACTGCGTTGAAAACGCAGTCTGACGGCCGTTTACCCGAGCCGATGCGGCGCGTCGCGCAGGCGGGATAACCAGGCGGTAGGCGAGTTATCGTCTTCCAGCAAGGCGATAATATAACCATGAGGCAGAGCGCGGCCGAGAACCTCTTTCGCCGCCGCGCCCTGGGCGGTGGAATCAAACTTAATCAGCAGGCCATCCTTTTGCGGCGTAATGCTCTTGAAGCGGATACCGTTGGCGTCGAGGTGATGCCAGACGGAGAAACCATCCGGCATACTGACGCCCTGGCCAACCGGACGGATCGCCAGCGTGGCCTCTTGCTGCTGCACCGCCAGCCATAGCCAGAACAGCGCGCAGAGCAGAAGAGAGCCACCCAGCAGCCAGCTGAGCTGGCGCAGGGAAGGGCGTTTTATGACCATCATTAGCCCCGGCTTCTGTATTTTTTCTTCCACAGCACCACCAGCGAGCCGACCAGTCCGAAGACCAACAGCGCAACCGGCAGGAGCATCAGGCAGGACATCAGCTGATCTTCATACTTAAGGAATACCGGGGTTTTGCCGAGCAGATAGCCCAGCGAGGTCAGGATTAGCACCCACAGCAGGCCGCTCATCCAGTTAAAGAACTGAAAGCGGGCGTTATTGAGGCCGGAAAGCCCGGCGATGGTCGGCAGCAGCGTGCGCACGAAGGCGATGAAGCGGCCGATCAGCAGCGCGGAGAGCCCATGTTTATGAAACAGGTGATGCGCGCGCTGATGATAGTGAGAGGGCAGATGCGACAGCCAGTTTTGCACGATCCGCGTATTGCCCAGCCAACGCCCCTGGATGTAGCTCAGCCAGCAGCCGAGGCTGGCGGCGGCGGTGAGCAGCAGCAATGTTTCCGGAAAGCCCATCGCCCCTTTGGCGATCAGCACGCCCACGAGCACAAGCAGGCTGTCCCCCGGCAAAAACGCGGCAGGCAGTAACCCGTTCTCAAGGAACAAAATCATAAACAAGACAAAATACAGCATGCCAATCATGGAGGGATTCGCGAGCGTTTCGTAATCCTGAGCCCACAAGGCATTCAATAACTGGGTTAATAGTTCCATTCACGATTCCTGGTACATCGGTTAACGGCACGTCTGAGCGCGCGGCATGTAGGGCGACAAGATTTTTATGAGATTATGGTCGCTGCTTCGGCGCTCTGAACGCTTCCCTGTATAAAATTGAAGTAAGTCGATACCTACTCCCAGAACGGCAAAATGCATCTAATTGTAACAAATCACCTGACTTTCCGTCAGAGAAATTGCAAGGTGTTGCTCGTTGATTTTGCTGATTGCGGCGATGGGAGGCGAGAGGATTTACACAGGCTGACACTATATATGTTTTGCTTACCCCAGCCTGTCTGGGGAACAGGCGCGCAGGGGCCGCGCGCCGGGGAGATAAAGGCTTATTTCGCGCCGTTGGCCGCGGTATCGAGATGAACCACCGGGTTTTCGGCAAATAAGTAGCGATCGGCATTAAATTCAAAGTCGTCGCTGGTTTCGTTAAACAGCATTTGCTTGGTATTTTCCAGATGCTGCCACATCGCCAGTTTGGCGGCGTTCGGATCTTTACGCAGCAGAGCCTTCAGGATCTGATCGTGGTCGTCGCACCAGTTATCGACGGTGCGCAGGTCGATATGCTCATGCAGCTTTTTCCAGTACGGGTTATGCACGCGCTGGGTCCACATTTTTTCCACGATCGCCGCCAGGGCGCTATTCTGCGTGGCCAGCGCCACCTGGACGTGAAACTGCAGATCCCATTCGGAGTCGCGGAAACACTTCTCGTTGCGCGCTTTCTCCTGAATCTCCATCAGCTTCATGATGTCCTGCTTGGTCACCTGAGTGGCCGCGAATTCGGCGATATTGCTTTCAATAAGCTGCCGCGCCTGCAGCAGCTCAAAGGGGCCATAGTTGGCGAACTCCAGGCTTTCATCGGCCACCTGCTGGTATTTCGGATGGTTGGAGATGACGTGAATGCCCGACCCTTTGCGGACTTCGACATAGCCTTCCACTTCCAGCATGATAATGGCTTCACGAACCACGGTGCGGCTAACGTTTTTTTCATCGGCGATAAAGCGCTCGGCGGGCAGCTTATCCCCTACAAGGTAGACACCTTGTTCGATGCGCGTCTTCAGCTCAGCGGCAAGTTGCTGATAAAGACGGCGTGGTTCAATGATTTCCATATTCGCTCCCGCAAGATGGCGACAATATTCGATTTGTTATACCACTTTTACGCGATTTCCACCACTGGCAGGGATGAAAAAGCCGCCTGAGAAGGCGGCTTGGCAGGCGATCACCTCAGCATAAGCGTCTCTAACTCTGGGTGGCCGGTTTGCGGCTGCTAAGCGGCGTCGTGTCATCGTCAGCCGGTTTGTTTTTCAGCACCGTCCAGATGACCAGCGCGCCCAGCAGGTCAAAGACCGCCAGTACCGCAAACAGCGGGCTGAAGCCGATGGTGTCTGCCAGCGCGCCGACGACCAGGGCGAACATGGTGCTCGCCAGCCAGGCGGCCATCCCGGTCAGACCGTTGGCGGTAGCGACTTCGTTACGGCCAAAGACGTCGGAAGAGAGGGTAATCAGCGCCCCGGACAGCGCCTGGTGAGCAAACCCGCCGATGCACAGCAGGGCAATCGCCACGTACGGGCTGGTGAACAGGCCGATCATCCCCGGGCCAATCATCAGCAGGGCGCCCATGGTGACCACCATTTTTCGCGACACGATCAGGTTGACGCCGAACCAGCGCTGGAACAGCGGCGGCAGGTATCCACCGACGATGCAGCCGAGGTCGGCGAACAGCATCGGCATCCAGGCGAACATCGCGATCTCTTTCAGGTTAAAGCCGTAAACCTTAAACATGAACAGCGGGATCCAGGCGTTAAAGGTCCCCCAGGCCGGCTCGGCGAGGAAGCGCGGCAGGGCGATACCCCAGAACTGACGGTTGCGCAGGATCTCCCACGGCGACATTTTCTTCGCATTATTGGTCTGGTGTTGAGACTCCTGGCCGCCAATGATGTAGTCGCGTTCTTCGTCAGATAATTTCTTCTGGTCGCGCGGGTGTTTGTAGAAGATCAGCCAGGCGATGGCCCAGGCGAAGCTCAGAACCCCGGAGATAATGAACGCCATCTGCCAGCTGTGCATGACGATCGCCCACACCACCAGCGGCGGCGCGATCATGGCGCCGATAGAGGAACCTACGTTGAAGTAGCCCACCGCGATAGAGCGCTCTTTTGCCGGGAACCATTCGGAGCTGGCTTTCAGCCCGGCGGGGATCATCGCCGCTTCCGCCGCGCCCACCGCGCCGCGGGCCAGCGCCAGGCCGCCCCAGCTGCCGGCGAGGGCGGTCGAGCCGCAGAATATCGCCCAGGCGATAGCGAAGAAGGCATAGCCGACTTTAGTCCCCAGAATATCAAGAACATAACCTGCGACAGGCTGCATGACGGTATAGGCAGCGGAATAGGCTGCAATGATATAGGAGTACTGTTGGGTCGAGATGTGTAACTCTTCCATCAGCGTCGGCGCGGCCGCCGCCACGGTGTTACGGGTCAGGTAGCCCAGCACGGTGCCCAGCGTCACCAGTGCGATCATGTACCAACGTAACCCTTTAATTTTACGCATGTAAACCTCATCGTCTGTAATTTCTCCGCACCAGGTGCGGCCTCTCCTGACGGCGATACGCGGTCGGGAAAGCGAAACGGAGGGTTCAGGAGGGCGGTCCCCTCTGGCCCGAACCTTACCATCAGTTGTTATGTAAAAAGTCGGTATCCATTCCGTATAAGCCGATGCCATAAACACCGGTAAAGCATTCCGTCGGTTTATATGTTGCGACGGCAGAAAGATAACTTGTCATACAACTTTAAAAGTTGAGTGCTGTCACAAAAGCGGGAAAGTTAGTGTGGTCTTTATGATTGGCGAAGAAAGCCAGATACGGCGCGCTCTGGCGAGATGTTTGCCGCGCGCAGGCGGTTTTTTTTATCAGCGTTTATTGATCTAACTCACGAAAAACAGTTCGGTCTGTAGAAATTGGTGTGATAACTTTGTCAGCATTGTAGTCAATCATCTGAAAGGCTCCCGCTCCGGAGCGAAGAGGACACACGAATGACACCGTTTATGACCGAAGATTTTTTACTCGATAGCGAATTTGCCCGCCGCCTGTACCACGATTACGCCAAAGATCAGCCTATTTTCGACTACCATTGCCACCTTCCGCCGCAGCAGGTTGCCGAAAATTACCGTTTCAAGAATCTGTATGACATCTGGCTGAAAGGCGATCACTATAAATGGCGCGCGATGCGTACCAACGGCGTGCCGGAGCGTCTGTGTACCGGTGATGCCTCCGATCGCGAGAAATTTGACGCCTGGGCAGCCACCGTGCCTCACACGATTGGCAACCCGTTATACCACTGGACCCATTTAGAGCTGCGTCGCCCATTTGGTATTACAGGTAAGCTGCTGTCGCCTTCCACCGCCGATGAGATCTGGGACCAGTGCAATGCGTTACTGGCGCAGGACGCCTTCTCCGCCCGCGGGATCATGAAGCAGATGAATGTGAAGATGGTTGGCACCACCGACGATCCGATTGATTCCCTGGAACACCATGCGGTTGTCGCTAAAGACACTTCATTTGATATCAAGGTGTTGCCGAGCTGGCGTCCGGATAAAGCGTTCAACATCGAGCAGGCGACCTTCAATGACTATATGGCTAAGCTGGGTGAAGTGTCGGACACTGATATTCGCCGTTTTGCGGACCTGCAAAGCGCGCTGACCAAACGTCTGGACCACTTTGCCGCTCACGGTTGCAAAGTCTCCGACCACGCCCTGGACGTGGTGCTGTTTGCGGAAGCGACTGACGCCGAGCTGGACGCCATTCTGGCGCGTCGCCTGGCTGGCGAAACCCTCAGCGAACGCGAAGTGGCGCAGTTCAAAACCGCGGTGCTGGTGTTCCTCGGCGCAGAGTATGCCCGTCGCGGCTGGGTGCAGCAGTACCACATCGGCGCGTTGCGCAATAACAACCTGCGTCAGTTCAAACTGTTAGGCCCGGACGTTGGCTTTGACTCGATCAACGATCGCCCGATGGCTGAAGAGCTGTCTAAGCTGCTGAGCAAGCAGAACGAAGAGAACCTGCTGCCGAAAACCATTCTCTACTGCCTGAACCCGCGCGATAACGAAGTGCTGGGCACCATGATCGGTAACTTCCAGGGCGAAGGGATGCCGGGCAAGATGCAGTTCGGCTCCGGCTGGTGGTTCAACGATCAGAAAGACGGCATGGAGCGGCAGATGACCCAGCTGGCGCAGCTCGGCCTGCTGAGCCGCTTTGTCGGGATGCTGACCGACAGCCGCAGCTTCCTCTCCTACACCCGCCACGAATACTTCCGTCGTATTCTGTGCCAGATGATCGGCCGTTGGGTGGCCGCCGGCGAAGCGCCTGCGGATATCGCGCTGCTGGGCGAGATGGTGAAAAACATTTGCTTTAACAATGCGCGTGACTATTTCGCCATTGAACTGAACTAAGACCAGAGGTCGGTTGATATGCAATACATCAAAATCCATTCGCAGGATAACGTCGCGGTCGCGCTGGCGGATATGACGGCCGGTAGCGTGGTGACGATCGACAATGACCCGGTCACCCTCGGTCAGGATATCGTTCGCGGACACAAGTTTGCACTGCGCGCTATCGCGAAAGGGGAAAACGTCGTTAAGTATGGGTTGCCGATTGGCCATGCGCTGGCGGATATCGCGCCGGGCGAGCATGTCCATGCGCACAATACGCGCACCAATCTCAGCGACCTTGACGCGTATCGCTATCAACCGGAGCAGGTTGCCCAACCGCCGCAGCCAGCGGATCGCGAAGTGCAGATTTATCGTCGCGCCAATGGCGACGTCGGGGTGCGCAATGAGCTATGGATCCTACCGACCGTCGGCTGCGTCAACGCCATGGCCCGCCAGATGCAGAACCGTTTTCTGAAAGAGGCGAACGGCGCCGAGGATATCGATGGGGTGCATCTCTTCAGCCATACCTACGGTTGCTCACAGCTCGGGGACGACCACATCAATACCCGCACCATGCTGCAGAATATGGTCCGCCATCCGAACGCCGGAGCGGTGCTGGTGGTGGGCCTTGGCTGTGAAAACAACCAGGTGGATGCTTTTCGCGAAACGCTGGGCGAGTATGATCCGCAGCGCGTGCACTTTATGGTTTGTCAGCATCAGGACGATGAAGTGGAGGCGGGTGTGGCGCATCTCCACCAGCTGTATGACGTGATGCGTCAGGATAAACGTCAGCCGGGCAAGCTGAGCGAGCTGAAGTTTGGCCTCGAGTGCGGTGGGTCGGACGGCCTGTCCGGCATCACCGCTAACCCGATGCTGGGGCGCTTCTCAGACTATGTGATCGCCAACGGCGGCACCACCGTGCTGACCGAAGTGCCGGAGATGTTCGGCGCCGAACAGCTGCTGATGAGCCACTGCCGCGACGAAGCGACCTTCGACAAGCTGGTGACCATGGTCAATGACTTTAAGCAGTACTTTATCGCTCACGACCAGCCTATTTACGAAAACCCTTCGCCGGGCAACAAGGCCGGGGGGATCACCACCCTCGAAGATAAGTCGCTGGGCTGTACCCAGAAAGCGGGCTCCAGCCAGGTAGTGGATGTCCTGCGCTACGGCGAGCGTCTGAAGGTACATGGTCTGAACTTGCTGAGCGCGCCGGGCAATGATGCCGTCGCCACCAGCGCGCTGGCCGGCGCCGGCTGCCATATGGTGCTGTTCAGCACCGGCCGCGGCACGCCGTACGGCGGCTTTGTGCCGACGGTGAAGATCGCCACCAACAGCGAGCTGGCGGCAAAGAAAAAGCACTGGATCGACTTCGATGCCGGACAGCTGATCCACGGCAAAGCGATGCCGCAGCTGCTGGAGGAGTTCGTGGACACCATTGTGGCTTTCGCCAACGGCAAACCGACCTGTAATGAGCAGAATGACTTCCGCGAGCTGGCCATCTTTAAAAGCGGTGTTACCCTGTAAAGGCGCATTCATATTAGCGCCCGGGCGGCGTTGATCGCGCATTGGCCTGATAGCGCAGCGTCATCGGGTAAGCAACAGCGGCGTTTCAGCCTGTGAAGCGCCGTTTGTTTTTTTCTCTCAGGGAGCTTTCATGACCGCATATTGGCTGGCCCAGGGGGTCGGCGTCATCGCCTTTCTTATCGGCATTACCACCTTTATCAACCGCGACGAACGTCGCTTCAGGCTTCAGCTGGCGGTCTATAGCGGCGTTATCGGCGTCCATTTCTTCCTGATGGGCGCCGCGCCTGCCGGGATGAGCGCCGGGCTTAATGCGCTCCGCACGGTCATTTCCCTGCGCACCCGCAGCCTGTGGGTGATGACGATCTTTATCCTTCTGACGCTGATCCTCGGCCTTGGCAAGCTGCAGCATGCTATGGAGCTGCTGCCGATTATTGGCACTGTCGCCAGCACCTGGGCGCTGTTTCGCTGTAAAGGGCTGACCGTCCGCTGCGTGATGTGGTGCTCCACCGCCTGCTGGGTGACGCATAACCTGTGGCTGGGTTCCATCGGCGGGACGCTGATTGAAGGCAGCTTCCTGATCGTCAACGGCCTGAATATTATTCGCTTCCGCCGGATGCAAAAGCGGGGTATCGATCCGTTCAGGGTTGAAAACGCGGTGCAGGAAGAGAGCCCCTCCGCGCGGTAGCGGAGGGGAAAGGCATTAGCTACGCAGGGCGTTTTTCGCCAGCTGGTCGTCTTCCGCCATGCAGGCGGCGGCGGTAAACAGGGCGTCGGTTGAGGAGTTCAGCGCGGTTTCGCAAGAATCCTGCAGCACCCCGATAATAAAGCCGACGGCAACCACCTGCATCGCCACATCGTTCGGAATACCAAACATATTACAGGCCAGCGGGATCAGCAGCAGCGAACCGCCCGCCACGCCGGAGGCGCCGCAGGCGCACAGCGAAGCGACCACGCTCAGCAACAGCGCCGTAGGCAGATCTACTGGAATATTCAGCGTATGGACCGCCGCCAGCGTCAGCACGGTGATCGTGATTGCCGCGCCCGCCATATTGATGGTTGCCCCCAGCGGAATGGAGACCGAATAGGTATCGCGATCCAGGTTCAGTTTCTCACACAGCGCCATATTCACCGGAATATTAGCGGCGGAGCTGCGGGTGAAAAACGCGTAGACGCCGCTTTCGCGCAGGCAGGTCAGCACCAGCGGATAGGGGTTGCGGCGGAGCTTCCAGAACACCAGCAGCGGATTAATCACCAGCGCCACCAGCAGCATACAGCCCACCAGCACCAGCAGCAGCTGGGCGTAACCCCACAGGGTTTCAAAACCGGTAGTCGCCAGGGTGGAAGAGACCAGACCGAAGATCCCCAGCGGCGCAAAGCGGATCACCACTTTAACGATAAAGGTCACCGCGTGGGAGACATCGTTGATCAGGTTTTTAGTGCTGTCGTTACCGTGACGCAGGGCGAAGCCAAGGCCCACCGCCCAAACCAGAATACCGATATAGTTGGCGTTCAGCAGGGCGTCGATCGGGTTGGACACCATGCTCATTAGCAGGCCGCGCAGCACCTCAACAATCCCCGACGGCGGCGTGATGCTGTCGGCGGCGGTGGTTAAGTGCAGGGTCGAGGGAAAGACAAAACTGAACAACACCGCGGTCAGCGCCGCGCTGAAGGTGCCCAGCAGATAGAGAAACAGAATGGGGCGGATACTGGTTTTTTGTCCATGCTGATGGTTGGCGATCGAGGCCATGACGAGCATCAATACCAGCACCGGCGCTACCGCCTTCAACGCGCCGACGAACAGGGTCCCCAGCAGGCCGACGGCGATAGCCGCAGGCTTAGAGACCAGCGCCAGCAGCACGCCAAGTACCAGGCCGACTAAAATTTGTTTCACCAGGCTGCCTTGTGCCAGGCGGGAAAGCCACCCTGATGAGGGAGTGCGTGTGGTCATAATTCATTCCTTCCAGTGATGTAGCAAGCCATCCCAGCCACGTATTATTTGTTACGTTTATGTCAGGATGTAAGTATATGTTTGCATAGTCGAGTATACGGAAAGAATGACGGGCGGAAAGCGCAAAATACTGTGATTTTAATCTGGATCTTATTTTTTAACTATGTAGCAACATAATTGTGACATGAGCAGGCATTATCGTTACGAGAAGATCTGCTATAGCCGATTACCGCGCCGCCAGCGGGGGCCGACGGCGCGCCAGGCAGGTTACTCAGGCAGTTTGCGCTGCTTGTCGTGCTGCTTGTTGACCCAGGCGTTAATCAACAGCGTGACGGTCAGGATACCACCCACGACCCCCAGCGAGATGGCGACCGGGATATGGTAGAAATCGACAATCAGCATCTTCACGCCAATAAACACCAGGATCACCGACAGGCCATATTTGAGCATCGAGAAGCGCTCAGCGACCCCCGCCAGCAGGAAGTACATGGCGCGCAGGCCGAGAATGGCAAACAGGTTCGAGGTCAGCACGATAAACGGGTCGGTTGTGACCGCGAAGATCGCCGGGATACTGTCGACGGCGAATATCACATCGCTCAGCTCGACCAGAATCAACACCAGCAGCAGCGGCGTGGCGAACAGCACCCCGTTTTTACGGGTGAAGAAGCGCTCGCTCTCGATTTTATCGGTCATTCGCAGATGGCTGCGGATCCAGCGCACCAGCGGTTTGTCGCCGATGCCGGAATCGTCCTCTTTCGCCAGCGCCATCTTCACGCCGGTAAACAGCAGGAAGGCGCCGAAGACGTACAGCAGCCAGTCGAACTGGGAGATAAGCCAGCTGCCGGCGAAGATCATAATGGTGCGCAGAACAATCGCCCCGAGGACGCCATACACCAGCACCCGGCGCTGCAGAGCAGGCGGCACGGCGAAGTAGCTGAACAGCATCAGCCAGACGAAGACGTTATCGACCGCCAGCGCTTTTTCAATCAGATAGCCGGTGAGGAAGGCCAGGGCCTGCGGATCGGCGACGGCGCGGCCCTGGGTTTGCACCAGATACCACCAGAACGCGGCGTTGAACAACAGAGAAAGTGTGACCCAGAGGATAGACCAGCCAGCGGCCTGCTTCATGGTCATGCTATGCGAACCGCGTCGTCCCTGAAGCAGCAGGTCGATCGCCAACATGATCGCGACGACGACAGCGAATCCACCCCATAGCAACGGCGTGCCGACAGTATTCATTTGATATTCCTTACATAAAAACAAAAACGGCTGACGTCGGAAGACGGCAGCCGCTGCGCTTTTATGCATAGACCTCGCCTTCCGGCAAGGTCTCACTTACAACAACCAAAGTTCATCGCGATGGGCTTTGGTAATTGCCCGGCGACCGGATGCGGTGTTACACGCATCGTAATGACGATCGGCCGGCAAGGAAGTTACTCCCCTTTGCTCGTAACAAAATATGTCACGGGGCGGTTTTCGTCAATGGCGGCCAGACGGGCCTTTACACTCTTTTACGCCAGCGGCTGCGTATCGGCCGGGAAGATCACCCCGGTCTGGCGACGAATTTCGCTCGACAGTTTCGCCGTGATACGGCTCACTGCCAGGCCCGGATGGTCGACATCCTCTGTTTCCACCAGCCGCGCGAAGGTCTCCGCCTCGTACAGCATAGTATTGATATGCTGCGGCTGCGTCAGGTCCTGGGCTTTGCCGCCGCGCGGCACAAACGCCAGCTTCTGGCACTCGGAGATTTTTTCGATCACTAACACCCCGTCTTCGCCCTGAATTTCACTGGGGATCGCCGAGTCGCTCACCTTGGAATGATGCAGCGTCACGTCGAAGTCGCCGTAGCTCAGCACCACGGTGCCCTGGGCGTCCACGCCGCTGTCCAGCAGGCTGGCGGTGGCATGAACGGCCCGCGGTTCGCCCCACAGCGCCACAGCGGACGCCAGGCAATAGAAGCCGATATCCATAATCGAACCGTTGGAGAACGCCGGATTAAAGGTGTTGGGGTTTTCGCCGTCGAGGTAGCGCTGGTAGCGCGAAGAGTACTGGCAGTAGTTAATGAAGGCTTTACGCAGTTTACCCACTTTGCCGAGGGTTTCCTTCAGCAGCAGAAAGTTGGGCAGGCTGGCGGTTTTGAAGGCTTCAAACAGCACCACGTTGTTGGCTTTCGCCACTGCGATGGCCGCCTCGACCTCCTGCAGATTCGACGCCAGCGGTTTTTCGCAAATGACGTGCTTTTTGTGGCTCAGGAACAGCCGCGTCTGCGGGAAGTGCAGGGAGTTCGGGCTGGCGATATATACCGCGTCAATGGCGTCGCTTTGCGCCAGCGACTCCAGCGAGGTAAACAGATGCTCGACCGGATAGTCATTGGCGAAGGCTTGTGCCTGTTCGAGGCTGCGGGAGTAGATGGCGGTAAGTTTATATTTGCCGGTTTCATGGGCGGCATCGACAAACTGCTTAGTGATCCAGTTTGTGCCAACAACTGCGAAACGTATCATAAACGGTGACGAACTCCATTAAAGGGAACCTGTCGTCACTCTATCATGCCCCCATGACAAAACCAGTGCGTGACTACGCAGAACGATTTAACGAAAGGTGCGTCAGCCACAGGCGGGTGTCGAACTCCAGCTGATGGTACTGCGGCTCCATATGGCAGCACAGCTGGTAGAAGGCTTTGTTGTGCTCCTTCTCTTTCAGATGCGCCAGTTCATGGACCACGATCATCCGCAAAAAGTCCTCCGGCGCGTCGCGAAATACCGTCGCCACGCGGATCTCCGCTTTGGCTTTCAGCTTGCCGCCCTGAACGCGGGAAATGGCGGTATGCAGGCCGAGCGCATTGTTCAGCACGTGGATCTTACTGTCATACATCACTTTGTTGATCGGCGCCGCGCCGCGCAGAAAGCGGTTTTTCAAATCCTGGGTGTACTGATATAGCGCTTTATCGCTGTTAACGTCGTGCCCATGCGGATAGCGCTTTTGCAGCACCTCTCCAAGGCGGTTTTGCTCGATTAACGTGGTCACCTGCGCCAGCAGCGATTCAGGATAGCCCTGTAAATAAATGAGTTTTGTCATCGTCTTATCATTATGTCTGTCAGGAGGGCAGTTCAGCCACGGTCATGGTAAAGACCAGCGGCGCGGGCCCCGCATTCCGGTACCCATGCTCTGTTTCGGTACGGGCCACCGCGGATTCCCCGGCCGCCACCGTGCGGCAGGTCTCGCCAAGCGTCAGCGTCAGCGCGCCGGCTTCCACGTGCAGCAGCTCGAAGGTCGTCGCCGGATGGCCGGGCGAGGTAAAGGCTTCGCCGGGCTGCATCTCCCAGCGCCACAGCTCTATCATATTCGGCCCGGCGGTGCCGGCGAGGAGCCTGGCGCTGCCCCCCAGCGGGCCTTGCCAGAGGGTGGGGATCTGCTCGGCGGGAATAATATGCAACGCGGGTTCGCTAGCCACATTGACAATATCCGCCACCGAGACGCCCAGCGCGGCGGCGAGTTTGCAGAGGATCGCAATGCTGGGGTTGGCGGCCTCTTTTTCCATCTCGACCAGCATACCCTTGCTGATGCTGGCCCGGCGCGACAGCTCGTCCAGCGACATTTTTTTCGCTTTACGGTAGGTCTTCAGTCGCGTGGCGACGGCGCGACTTACCTGGTCGACATCAGATCCTGAATCGGTCGTTATATTGACTTTTACGTTCATTGGTCACTATGATGAAACAAATTGGTCATTACAGGATTATCGAATGCGTAGCGTAACGCCGTCAATCGAATCTGCGGTCAGCCGCCTGGCGCCGGGCTTTCGGGCATTAAGTATTGTGGTGGAGAGCGCGCCGGTGGCCAATCCCGCCGTCGCGGAACAGGCGCTGGCCGAGGCCTGCCTGGCGGTGCAGCAGGATGATGTGCCCTGGGCGCAAGCGCACCTGGCGGCATGGGATGAAGCGTTCAGCGCCTTCGGCACGAAGGCGAAACGTACCCCCTGTTCGGCGCAGGCGCTGCGCAAGCGGGTGCTGAAAGAGGGGAGCCTGCCGGCCATCGATCCGGTGGTGGATATCTACAACGCGATCAGCATTCGCTATGCCATCCCGGTCGGTGGGGAAAATCTGGCCGCCTACCGTGGCGAACCGCGGCTGGCCATTGCCCGCGGCGATGAGCCATTCGATACGCTAAAATCGGCAGAGCCGGTGGTGGAATATCCGGAGCCGGGCGAAGTCATCTGGCGGGATGATATAGGCGTAACCTGCCGACGCTGGAACTGGCGGCAGGGCGTACGCACCCGGCTGGACAGCGGCGCGCAGACGATGTGGTTTATTCTCGAAAGCCTGCCGGCGATGCCGTTGTCGGCCCTGCATGAGGCGGGAGAGCGGCTGGTAGGCTATCTGCAGCAGCTGATGCCCGGCGCCCGCGCCTCGATAACGCTGCTGCGAGCCGATGACGAGAGCGATCTACGCTGAGCGGCGATGATCAGCGATCTCTCTTCAACTGGACAGGATTTGCGTATAAACTCGCGGGTTTTACTATTCCGGAGGCGGAGAGGCGATGAGCCAGGCAGAGTTAAACGGTGAGTTATTCACATTAGAGCGGTTCCCACCTAACGCTGAAGAAGAAGCGCTTCAGGCGTGGGAAGCGGCGGATGAATATCTGCTGCAACAGGTGAATGACGTCGACGGCCTGACGCTCATCTTCAACGACGGCTTCGGCGCGCTCGCCTGCGCGCTGGCGGAACGCAACCCGGTGAGCATCAACGACTCCTTTATCTCCGAGCTGGCGACCCGCCACAACCTGCGGATGAACGGCATTGATGAAGAGAGTGTGCGTTTTCAGGATAGCCTGAGCCCGCTGCCGGCCGCGCCGGCGCTGGTGCTGATTAAGGTGCCAAAGCAGCTGGCGCTGCTGGAACAGCAGCTGCGCGCCCTGCGCGCAGTGGTGACGCCGGAAACCCGCATTATCGCCGCGGCGAAAGCGCGCGATGTGCATAACTCGACGCTGGCGCTGTTTGAAAAGATCCTCGGCACCACCACCACCTCGCTGGCGTGGAAAAAAGCGCGTCTGATCCACTGCGTTTTCACCGCCCCTGAGCTTGCCGATGCGCCGCAAACCTACAGCTGGAAGCTGGACGGCACGCCGTGGACCATCCACAACCATGCCAACGTCTTTGCCCGCAGCGGTCTGGATATCGGCGCGCGCTTCTTCCTGCAGCATTTACCGTCTGATTTAGAAGGCGAGATCGCCGATCTCGGCTGCGGCAACGGGGTGATAGGCCTGCAGGCGCTGGCGCAGAACCCCAATGCCCGCGTGATGTTCACCGATGAGTCGCACATGGCGGTGGCTTCCAGCCGGTTGAACGTTGAGCACAACCTGCCGGACGATATTGACCGTTGTGAATTTATGGTCAACAACTCGCTCTCCGGCATTGAGCCGGACCGCTTTACGGCGATCCTGTGCAATCCGCCGTTCCACCAGCAGCACGCCATTACCGACCATATCGCATGGCAGATGTTTAACGACGCCCGCCGCAGCCTGAAATACGGCGGCGAGCTGTACGTTGTCGGCAACCGTCATCTCGACTACTTCCGTAAGCTGAAGCGCGCTTTTGGTAACTGCACGACGATTGCGACGAACAATAAGTTTGTTATTTTGAAAGCAACGAAGGTGCGTAAACAGCGCTGATCCGTGTGGCTATTTCCCCGGCTTGCGGCTGTCGCCTTAGCCGGGCTACCGACTGTCGCCTTAGCCGGGCTACCGACTGTCGC
>NZ_JBEAHA010000026.1:0-24680 GCF_040061975.1 Klebsiella sp. GG_Kp146 | reverse complement strand
TCACTGCAACTGTGTGATATGGATGGTTATCATGCCCGTAGGCCGGGCAAGGCGTTGCCGCCGCCCGGCATAAAACGGCTCCGCGTCGGCTGTCCTTGCCCGGCGGCGCGGCGCTTGCGCGGGCCTGGGAGGTCACTGCAACTGTTTGATATGGATGGTTATCATGGCCCGGTAGGCCGGGCAAGGCGTCGCCGCCGCCCGGCATAAAGGCAGGTTCAGAGCCTGATAGCGGTTGCCACGCAACCACTCACCGACAGTCGTCGACGGCGACAAACTGACCGCGCTGCAGAGACTGAACCGCCGCTTCGGCAATGGCCTGCGCCTGCAGGCCGTCCATAAGGCCGGGCAGGTCGGCCACGGTTTCACCATTCAGAGAGCGGATAAAGGCGTCGAGATGCTGGTAATAAGATCCTTGCACCCGGCTGAACCAGTCCGGCCACAGGCCTGGCTCAATGCGCTGATTGCCGCGCCACAGGGTAGGGCCCGCCGGCGACTGGCTGCCGGACTCCAGCGCGCCCTCTGCCCCCAGCAGGGTGATCCGTTCATCATACCCGTGGCCGGTGCGGCGGGTGTTGTCCAGCTGCGCCAGCGCGCCGCCGCGCATCTGCATCATCAGGATGGAGGTGTCGACATCGCCAAATTCGGCGATTTCCGGCAGGGCCAGCGCCGCGCCCATCGCCGCTACGGTATGCACTTCATCGCCGGTGAGAAAGCGCAGAAGATCGAAGAAATGGATCGCCTGATCGCGCATTTGACCGCCGGAGCTGCGCAGATAGTCGAGCGGCGGCATGCTGGAGGCGCGACAGACCATCTGCACCAGCTCGACCCTGCCGATCGCTCCCTGCTCCAGCTGGCGGCGCAACTGCTGATGGCTGCTGTCGAAGCGCCGGTTAAAGCCGACGGTGACCGGCACCTTAAGAGGAAGCACCCGTTCCACCACCTCGCGGGCGCGCGCCAGGGAAAGGTCGATCGGTTTTTCGCAATAGACCGCCTTGCCCGCCCGGGCGGCGGCTTCCAGCAGTTCGGCATGCGACGGGGTCGAGCTGGCGATCAGCACAGCATCGATGGCGTCGCTACGGAGAGCCTCACTCACCGTCACCGCCCGGGCGCCATAGCGGGCGGCCAGCGCCTGGGCGCGCTCCGGCGCGGCATCGGCCACCATCGTCAACTCGCTCCCGTCGTGACGGGCGAGGCTGGCGGCATGAACCTGACCGATAAAACCACTGCCTACCAGGGCAAAACGTTTGCACTTCATTTTATTCTCCAGAATGGCGAGGGGACGCTGCCACCATAATCGGTTTGCTAAACTCACTGACACTGCCGTTTTGATGTATTTCCATCATTGAAGAGAGGGGCGATGAAAAACATGTCACTGGCGATGCTGGCCAGACAGATTGGCGTCGGCGTGGCCACCGTTGACCGGGTGCTGAACGAACGCGGCGGCGTATCGCCGCAGACCACGCGCAAAGTGCTGCAGGCGGCGCGGGAGGCGGGGCTGAAGCGGATCCTGCCGGAGGAGCACCGCTTTCCCTGGCAGATTGAGCTCTTTCTCAGCAGCAATGACTCTTTCTTTTTTCCGCAGCTGGCGCAGGATTTCGCCGCCGTCGCGGATAGCCTCGGCTATCGTCGTCTGACCCTGCACCGCACCTTTGTCCCGGAGTCGCAGCCGGCGACCCTGGCCCGGCGCATTATGCGCAGCGGCCAGCAGCGTCAGGGGATCATCGTTTTCGGCAATGACCATCCTGTGGTGCATGACGCGCTGCGACGCTGTCGGGAAGCGGGCGTCCCCGTCATTACCCTGGCGACAGATCTGCCCGGCGCCGACCGGCTCTGCCACGTCGGGATCAATCAGTTGCAGGCTGGCCGCACGGCGGGGTTAATGATGGGGAGAATGACGCCGCGGCCCGGGGAGGTGCTGATGGTGAGCGGCCGGGAGGATTACAGCGCGCATCGCCTGCGCATCCAGGGGTTCCGCGAGGTGCTGAGCCAGCGCTTTCCCCATCTGCAGCTCAACGAGGTGCTGGCGGGCGAGGAGCGGCGGGAGCAGATCACCCGCCTGCTGGAGCAGGCCCTGTGCCGCAGCCGGCATATTGTCGGGATCTATAACACCGGACTTGGCAATACTCAGATTGCCGAGGCGCTGGCTCGCCACCGCCGCGAAGGCGACGTCTGCTGGATCACCCATGAGCGCTACAATACCACCCGCCAGCAGCTGGCCAGGGGCAGCCTGGCGTTAACGCTCGATCAGAACACCCGCCAGCACGCCCAGCTGGCGATCGACCTGATGCTGCGCCATCTGGAGTCCGGCTATCAGCCGCAAACCTATGCTGACGGGAAAGTCGACTTTATCCTCTACAGCGCCGAGAACGTAGACTAAGGCGTGCGGTGCCTCCCTTCCTGACAACGCGGATCTCCCCGCCGGGTAAATGCCAACCCCGCCGGGGGCGATCGCTGTAAAGCGTTGTCTGCCTCTCATTTTTCGCTCATTTATGCAGCAATGTTAGATGTCTGTCAAAATTCTGTTACTGCATGGTTTTAAAATTTTCATTTCAGTTATTTACTTATAAAAGTTTCAAATGTCTTGTTAATGAAATAAACGGTCTGGAATTAACGGTGTGGCATAAATGGACTGATGTTTCAAAAAAGTGATGATAATACAGCCATTATTTGTGATTCCGATCACGACGAAATGCGGAAACCCCCGCAGCGCCGTCGCCGTCACAACAGACATTTGTCGCAATCTAACTGAAATTAATTTTTCATTTTGTTTCATTCACCGGCGTACCTACAAAATCAAGGATCAACTATGAATATTAAGAAAACGATTGTTGCCTCTTTGTTAGCCTGCATGCTGCCTGCGGTGGTTATGGCAAAAGATGTCTCCATTGGCGTCTCGATGGCGCTGTTTGACGATAACTTCCTGACGATCCTGCGTACCTCGATGCAAAAAGAGATGAAAAAAGATGGGGTGAAATCGCAGATCGAGGACGCGAAAGGGGATGTCTCCCAGCAGCTGCAGCAGGTGCAGAACTTTATCGGCCAGGGCGTGGACGCCATTATCGTCAACCCGGTGGATACCAACGCGGTGAAACCGATCATGGATCAGGCCACCAAAGCCGGGATCCCGCTGGTGTTTGTAAACCGTCGCCCGCAGGCGGAGCTGACCGACAAGATGGCCTATGTGGGGTCGGATTCGATTCTCGCCGGCCGTCTGCAGATGGAAGCGCTGGCGAAAGCGATGAACGGCAAGGGCAATGTGGCGATCCTGCTCGGCGACCTGGCGAATGAATCCACTCGCGACCGCACCAAAGGGGTGGAAGAGGTCGTGGCGAAATACCCGAACATCAAAATCGTGCAGAAGCAGACCGCGAAATTTACCCGCAATGACGCCGTGGACGTGGTCAGCAACTGGATGACCAGCGGCGAGGATATCCAGGCCATCGCCTCCAACAACGATGAAATGGCGATCGGCGCCCTGCAGGCGCTGGGTAAAAACCCGAACCATATTCTCATCGCCGGCGTGGATGGCACCCCGGATGCGCTGCAGATGCTGAAGAGCGGCAAGATGATCGCCACCATCTTCCAGGATGCGAAAGGCCAGGGCGAGGGCGCCGTAGACGCGGCCATTAAGCTGGCGAACGGCGAGAAAGTGGAAAAGATCATCGACGTGCCGTATCAGCTGATCACCAAAGAGAACATGGCTGAATTTACCAATCGTAATCAGAAATAATCCTGGCCAACCTGTGGTACGGAGGTGGATGTATGAACGCTTTTGCCCTTGAAGCCGAAGGTATCAGTAAGTTCTTCCCCGGCGTAAAGGCGCTCGACAATGTCTCATTACGCGTGCGCCCGGGAACGGTGCACGCCCTGATGGGCGAGAACGGCGCCGGTAAATCCACGCTAATGAAGTGCCTGATCGGTATCTATCGCCCGGATAAAGGATCGATTCGCGTGAAAGGCGAGCCGGTGGAGTTTACCGACACCATGGATGCGCTGCGCTCGGGGATCTCGATGATTCACCAGGAGCTGAATCTGGTGCCGCATATGACGGTGGCGGAAAATATCTGGCTGGGGCGCGAGCCGATTAAGTACGGCTTTGTCGACCACGGCCAGCTGACCCGCCAGACCCAGGCGCTGCTGGATAAGCTGAATATTCGCTTAACTGCCGACCGGCTGGTGGGCGACCTGAGCATCGCCGCCCAGCAGATGGTGGAGATTGCCAAAGCGGTCTCATGGAACGCGGATATTGTGATCATGGATGAGCCCACTTCGGCGCTGACCGAAGGCGAGGTGGCTCACCTGTTCACCATCATCCGCGACCTGCGGGCCCAGGGCAAAGCGATCATCTATATCAGCCATAAAATGGATGAGATCTTCGCCATCACCGATGAGATCAGCGTCTTTCGCGACGGCACCTGGGTGGGGAGCAAAAACACCACTGAATTTACCCGCCAGTCACTGATCACCCAGATGGTGGGCCGCGAATTAACCCAGCTGTTCCCGAAATTTAATAACACCATCGGCGAAGAGGTGCTGACGGTGCGCAACCTGACGCGCCAGGGCGTGTTCCATGACGTCAGCTTTACCGTGCGTCGCGGCGAGATCCTCGGCGTGGCCGGGCTGGTGGGCGCCGGGCGCAGCGAGGTGATGGAAAGCCTGTTCGGTATGGAACGCTTCGACAGCGGTGAAGTGCTGATCGACGGGGCGCCGGTGACCATTGATTCTCCCTCCGTGGCGATTGAAAAGGGGATGGCGTTATTAACCGAAGATCGCAAAAAGTCGGGCCTGTTTCTGGTGCTGTCGGTGCTGGAAAATATGAGTATCGTCAAAATGCCGGAATATATCGGCAAGAGCGGTTTTGTCCAGCACGTGAAAATGGCCGAAGACTGCATGGAGCAAATCCGCCGGCTCAATATTAAAACGCCGACGATGGATCAAATTATTAATAACCTCAGCGGGGGGAATCAGCAAAAAGTCCTGATTGCGCGCTGGCTGCTAGCGCAACCGAAAATCTTAATTCTCGATGAGCCGACCCGCGGCATCGACGTCGGGGCGAAGGCGGAAATTTATCATCTTATCAGTGAACTGGCGAACCGGGGGGTGGCGGTCATTATGGTCTCCTCTGAGCTGCCGGAAATCCTTGGCATGAGTGACCGGGTCATGGTGATGCATGAAGGTCGTATCACCGGCATCCTGGAAAAAGACGAAGCCGACCAGGAAACCATTTTGTCGTTGGCATCCCATTGAGGCACAGAGAATGAGTAATATGAAATTAACGGCGGCTCCGGCCAGCGAGGGTTCCTCCTTCTTCGCTAATTTGCGGCATAAAATGCCGAAAGATACCGGCATCTTTGTGGTGATGCTGGTGATTGCCCTAACATTTGAAATCGCCGGCTGGTATGTTCGCGACCAGTCGTTCCTGCTCAATACCAACCGCCTGGTGCTGATTGTGCTGCAGGTGGCGATCATCGGCATCATCGCCGTCGGCGTCACCCAGGTGATCATCACCACCGGGATTGACCTCTCCTCCGGCTCGGTTATCGCCCTCGCGGCGGTGGTGGCGGCGAGCCTGGCGCAAACCTCCGACAGCCTGTCGCCGATGTTCCCGGCGCTGGTCAACCTGCCGGCGGTGATCCCGATTTGCGCGGGGATCGGCGTCGGCCTGCTGTGCGGGCTGACCAACGGTTTCCTGGTGACGCGAACCGGTATCCCGCCGTTTATCGCCACCCTCGGGATGATGGTCTCGGCGCGCGGTCTGGCGCAGTATTACACCCAGGGCAATCCGATAAGCTTCCTCTCCGACAGCTTTACGGCGATAGGCCAGGGGGCGATGCCGGTGATCATCTTCTTCGTGATCGCCGCGGTGTTTCACATTGCGCTGAAGCATACCCGGTATGGCAAATATGTGTATGCCATCGGCGGCAACATGACCTCGGCCAAAGTGTCCGGCATCAACGTGAATAAGTACCTGGTGATTGTCTACACCATCGCCGGGGCGCTCTCCGGGCTGGCGGGGGTGGTGCTGGCGGCGCGCGTCAGCAGCGGCCAGTCCAGCATGGGGATGTCCTACGAGCTGGACGCGATTGCCGCAGCGGTGATCGGCGGCAGCAGCTTAATGGGCGGGGTGGGGCGCATTACCGGCACCCTGATTGGCGCGATGATCCTTGGCCTGATCAAGAGCGGCTTTACCTTTGTCGGCGTCGATGCCTACGTGCAGGATATTATTAAAGGGATCATTATCGTCGCGGCGGTGACCATCGACATGCGCCGCAACCGGAAAAAACACTAATCTTATCAACTGGCGGCAACGGCGAAGCGCGTCGTTGCCGCCAGCCCTGTCCAGAAATAAACAAAATACTCCCCGCCTGGCGCCGGCTGTCTATTTTTCCCGCGCTGCGCATCCTGTACAGTTTCGCGACTTTTGTTGTCCATTCGCCAGGGGGCCACGCCTTGCCCCCTGGTTTCTGGAGTCGTATGAATACACCATCCATAGGCAAATCCTCGCCGGTCTGGCGACCGGGAAGAAGGGGCGTGATCGTCACGCTGCTCGTTGGCCTGGCGATCCTGATCATCGGCCGGGGCGGGCATTTTCTGGCCAGAGAGGTTTGCCGCGAAATGTATACCCGGCAGCTGGAGAAGGATGCGCAGTGGGTGGCGTCACGCCTCGAACGGCGGATGAACACGCCGGCGCGGCAGCGGGAAGCCACCTGGCCGCTGGCGGTGATGCGCACGGATCTCTATGCCCTGGCCCGGCAGCGACATTATCAGCTGCTGCTGGTGAATAGCGACGGGCATCTGCTGGCAGCATCGCATGCGCTGCCGGCCAGCGTGCTGGCCCAGGTTCAGGCGCAATTTCCCAGGGAGATGCAGCCGCCGCTGTTCGGCAGCCATTACCAGACCATTCAGCCCTTCGCCCCGCATCAGCGGATGTTAAGCCGGGCGCTGAACGGCAATGCAGGCCTGGCGGGCTGGAATCTTGTGATGCTGGCGCCGGACGGCGGATTGCCCTCGCTGCTGATGGCTTACCGTTGGCCGGTCACGATTGGCCTCGGCGCGGTGCTCGCCGGCACGCTGCTGGCGGTGAGGCGGGCGGCGCGCGCCCGGCGAAAACGCTAATTGCCGACGGCGCCGTCAGGCATGGCGAAACTGCAGGGTGGCGGGCAGATAGCGCTGGAGCGGCTCCGGCGCCTGGCCGTCGATCAGCTGGCTGAGCAGATCGTAGCAGTGCCAGGCCAGCTGGCGATTATCCTGTTGCACGGTATCAATGCGCAGGGAAAGTGAATCGTACAGATAGTGATCGTCGAAGCTGGCGAGATGAATATTGGAGTCCAGCAGATGGTGCTGGCTCATATAGCGCAGGACCCCTTCGAGCAGGCCGCAGGCCGCGGTGAACAGCGCCTTCGGCGGCCGGCCCAGCCGCGCGCAGAGCGCGGCGAACATCTCATAGCCGGAGCTGGGGTGATAGTTGCCGTTGATCACCCATTCGGGACGCAGCGTGACCCCCGCCTGAGCCAGGCCCTGGGTGAATCCCGCCAGCCGGTCGCGCGATGGCGATAGCCGCGGCTGGCCGCCGAGGAACCAGAACTCGTCCGCATGCTGAGGGGCGATGCGGGAGATCAGCTCGGCCGTTGGGGTGACCGAGTCGGTCATCACCAGCGGCAGGGCGCTGTCGCTGGGGGAGCGGTCAAACAGCACCACCGGCAGCTGTTCGCTGAGCTTCAGGTAGTCGGCATCGCTGTGCATGCACGAGGCGACGATCAGGCCGTCGACCTGGCGGGCAATCATGTTATTGACCACCACGCTCTCCTGGCCGGGGTTTTCATCGGTGCAGGAGATAAGCAGCTGCACGCCGGCTTCCCGGCAGAGCGTCTCAAGCTCATGGGAGAAAACGGCAAACCCGTAGTTGGTGATTTCCGGCACCACCAGGCCAATGGTATGGCTGCGGTTATCGCGCAGCGAGCGCGCGTGAATGCTGGGTTGATAGTGCTGCTCGCGGGCGATCGCCAGCACGCGCTCGCGCGTCTCCTGCGCCACGCGCAGCTCTTTGCCACGACCGTTAAGCACCAGACTGGCGGTCGCTTTGGAGACGCCCGCCAGTTCGGCGATATCTTTGATAGTTACGCGTTTGGTTTTCATCAGCACCCGGGAGCCTGAAAGCAAAACGGCTATTCTACCATGCATGGCCGCAGCAGCCAGCGGCAGAATGCCACCGGCGTCGCACCGCTGAAGATTAACTGCCCCGGATAGCCCGGGAAGAAGCGGCTGCTCATCACCCCTTCGCCATCGTTGATGAAAATCTCCACGCTGGAGCGGTCGATAAAGATCTGCAGGCGCCGCGCCTCGCCGCGCCAGTAGCGGTGATGCATCTCCGCCGTCTGCAGCCCGCGGCGCGACAGACGCAGGCCGTCGCGGTTGACGGTGAGCTGCAGGGCGCCGGCAAAATCCAGCCCCAGCGTGCTGTTGGGGGCGATGTCAAAGGCCAGCTCCATCGGGGCGAGGGGAAGGGTCTGTCCGCGCCAGCCCTCGGCTTCGCCGCGCAGGGCGGCCAGCTCGCGCAGCGGGCGCTGATACAGGGTGCCCGCCTGCCACTCCAGCTCGCGCACGCAGGTCATCTGGTGGATCCACCCCTGCGCGCGGGTGGGTTGATGCATCTCTTCCCCGTCCGGGACGCCCATCCAGCCGACCAGCAGGCGGCGGCCATCCTCGGCCTGCATGGTTTGCGGCGCGTAGAACTCAAATCCGCTGTCCAGCTCGTGCAGCGGGCCATGGTCGAAGGCGCCGCGTTCGGCGTCGAAACGGCCTGCCATCCACACCGCCGGATAGGTATTGAGAAAGCGCTGCGCTTCGCGGGCCAGCCCCTGCGGGCAGCAGATCAGCAGGTGGGTGTCCGCCAGCGGAAACAGGTCCGGGCACTCCCACATGTAGCCGCCGTTCGCCAGGCCGTTAACATCATGCCCGGCTATCTCGCCCACCAGGCGCCAATCCCGCAGGTCGCTGGCGGTAAACAGCAGCACTTTGCCGCGCTGTTGCACATCCTGCGCCCCGAGGACCATGTACCAGCGCCCGTCCTGTCGCCACACTTTAGGGTCGCGCACATGGCCGGTATAGCCTTCCGGCAGCGGCAGCACCGGCCCCAGCTTGCGGAAGGTGCCATCGGCATTTTCCGTCGCCAGACATTGCCAGGCGGTGCGCCCGCCGTCGGGGAATTTCACGTTGCCGGTATAGCACAGGGTCAGGGCGCCCTCGAACTCGACCGCGCTGCCGGAGTAGCAGCCGTTGCGGTCATACTCTTCATCCGGCATCAGGGCGATAGGTTCATGCCGCCAGTGCAGCAGATCGGCTGAGCTCCAGTGTCCCCAGCACTTGTAGGTGTGGTCGCAGGCGAGCGGATTCCACTGATAAAACAGGTGGTAACGCCCGGCGACCTGGCAAAAGCCGTTGGGATCGTTCAGCAGTCCGCTGACCGGCGCCAGATGCCATTGCGGGTAATGGCTGTCGGCCAGCGCCTGCGGCTGGCCCTGCATAACGGCCTGCAGGATCGCAGGCAGGCGTGACGGTAATGACATTATTCAGCGTCCGTTTTGTATTTCAGCGTCAGAGAGAGCGTGAAGGCCACGGCGAAGGCGATCGCCATCCCGATAATGTAGTTCAGCAGCGAGCTGGCCTGCACGATGGCCATTCCCGGGATTGCCGTCAGGCCCACCGCGGTCATGTAGACGTGCATCGACACCACCCAGGCGCCGCCGGCGGCACCGCCCACCAGCGCGGCGATGAACGGTTTCACAAAGCGCAGGTTAATCCCGAAGATTGCCGCCTCGGTGATCCCCAGCATCGCCGAAAACGCCGACGGCAGGGTGATAGCTTTGATTTTGGCATCTTTGGTTTTAAACCACACCGCAAAGCAGGCGCCGCCCTGGGCGACGTTGGCCATGGCCCAGATCGGCAGCAGGAAGTTGACGCCGATCGACGGATTGCCGAGCAGACCCGCCTCGATGGCATGGAAGCTGTGATGGATACCGGTAATGACGATCACCGAATAGAGGCCGCCAAACAGCAGGCCCGCCAGCCAGCCGGCATGGCTGATAAGCGTGCTGAGGATAAACGAAATGCCGTCGCCGAGCGCGCGGCCGGCCGGGCCGATCAGCAGCAGGGCGATAAAGCCGGAGATAATCACCGTCAGGAACGGCGTGAGGATCAGATCCAGCGCGTCAGGGATAATGCGGCGCAGCCGTTTCTCGACAAGGCTCATAAACCACACCGCCAGCAGCACCGGGAAGACCGTGCCCTGATAGCCGATCATCGCCACTTCGATGCCGAAGAAATTCATGGTGTGGAAGCCGGCGGCGACGCCCCAGGCGTTGGTCAACGCCGGGTGGGTGAGGATCCCGCCGAGGGTCGCGCCCAGATAAGGGTTACCGCCAAATTCGCGGGCGGCGGTAAAGCCGATCAGGATCGGCAGAATGATAAACGCCGCCGAGCTGCACATATCCAGCATGATATAGATAGCGTTGCCCGGGTCGACCCAGCCGTAGGTTTTCACCATCCCCAGCAGGCCCATCAGCAGGCCGGAGGCGACGATGGCCGGAATAATCGGCACGAAGATGTTGGACAGCAGGCGGGCGATGCGCTGGAACGGGTTCAGCTTTTTCGCCGCCAGGTCGGCGGCTTCGGATTTGCTCGATTCGCTGATGCCCGCCGCCTGGATAAAGGCGGCATAGACTTTATTGACCACCCCGGTGCCGAAGATGATCTGCATCTGGCCGGCATTGCGAAAGCAGCCTTTCACGCCGTCGATTTTGCCAATCGCCTGCTGGTCGGCGAGCGCGTCGTCGACCAGCACCAGCCGCAGGCGGGTGGCGCAGTGCGCGGCGCTGGCGATATTTTCCTTGCCGCCCAGCAGGGGAAGCAGTGAGCGGGAAATCTGTTCAAAATCCATAGTACCCTCTGAATGCATGATGATATGGCGTGGGCGGCGCCGGCCGTGGCAGGCACCGCGAACCTTATATTTATGTGTGACTTACCCTGTCTTCCGGGTTCACGTCAGAACCAGGTCTCCATTTGCATACCGAACGACCATTCGCCGCCCGATTTGAATCCGTTGCTGCCTAACGCGTCGTCGTTGGCGTAGTTATCCAGCTTTTTGCTCCAGTCCATCCACGAGGTGTAGAACCGGATCTCCGGGCGCGAGAAGAAGTCGCCTATACTGCCGACCTTGAAGGTCGGGGCGAAGGTCAGCTTGTAGAAGCTGCCGTTGACCGCATGGCGATCGTTGTAGCCTTCAGGCTGCAGATCCATGTACTGATAGCTGCCCTCCCAGGCGAGGGCGAAGTTCTGCGTGACCTCCTGAATCAGACGCAGGTTGAGAGTGGCCCACTGATAGCTGTCGCCATCGACATAGCGGTCTTTACTGCTCTGCGCCAGCACGGCCGGGGCAATAAACCAGCGATCGCTCAGCGGCGTAGTGCCGTAGCTGGCGAAACGCCAGGTATTGGCCCCCGGACGCAGCGCGCCGTCGGAGCCGATGCCTTTAACCTCGGCGCCCAGTCCGTGGCCATACAGCAGGGCCGTTTTGCTGGTCCCGTCGCGCAGGCCATAGAAGCTCTCATTGTGCAGACCCAGCAGGGCATGAACCCCGGTGTTAGCGGCATCGCCTTTCACCAGATTGCCGTTCGCGTCCTGGCGGTCGTCATTATCTTTCGCCCGCATCCCGCTGACCATCATCTGCACCGGGCCGGCAAAGTTATTCATGCTGACGATATAGTTCTGCACGCTGTTGCTGCTGTCGGCGATATCGCCAAAGTTGCGGCCATATAACGAGAAGTTGCTGCGCAGGCTGTCGTTCCACTTCACGTCGTAGATCCCGCCGCCGGTCCCGGCGAGGAACACCACATCCGAGTCAACCCAGTGGATGTCGAAGTTGTCGCGGTCAAAGCGTTTCCCGGCCCACAGGGTCGAGCCTTTGAACGGACCCTCGAAGGTCGGCAGGTTGCCCAGCTCGACGAACGCCTGGCGCACGTTCAGGTCGCTGCTGCTCGCCGTCCAGTCGTTATAGGTAGTTTGCCCGTCGGCCACCATCACTTTGAAACGGGTGGTCGCCCCGTTGTCCAGGGTCTGCTTATGTTCGAGGTTCATTTCCACATAGGTGTCGGCCTGGTTGCCAAGACGACCAATGGCGCCGCCGGTCTCCCCGGCGGGGGTCATATAGGCCCCGGATTTCGTGCTGGCGGCGGAGTCGTTCATGATCACCCCGGAGCGGGCGTAGCCGTGGAACTCAAAGCCGCCGGGCCGTTCGGCTTTTTCTTCCAGTTGGGTGGTGCGCTTGGCCACCTGCTGGGTGGTGGCCTGGGTTTGCTGCTGCTGCTGGGTTAGCTGCTGAACTTTCTGCTCCGCTGAGGCGGCGCGGCTTTCGGCGGTACTGGCGCGGGTCTCGGCATCCTGCAGACGTTTTTCCAGGGCGGCGAGACGCGCTTCAATGCTGTTCAGGTCTGTCTGCCCATGGGCGGCGGCGGCGCCGGTTAGCAAAGCAATAAGAATGGCTAACTTCCGTTTTTTATACATGTTGGTGACATCCAAAGGTAAATCAGTGAGTGTGCTAACGTTTGCTAAACCGGTTTAGTTGATATGGTAAACATGTCGGTAACGCAGTGAAAATAAAAATTGCTAAACCGGTTTAAGAATTGTGATGTCGCCAGCAAAGTGGGCCGTTAGCCGGCCCAACGGGATCACAGCGAGCGCTGAAGATCCTCCCTGTAGGGCAGGGCGGTCATGGCGCCTTTGGCGGTGGTGGCCAGCGCGCCGCAGGTTTGCGCCAGCGCAAGGTCCGGCGCCAGGGCGGCGAGGTTGTCAGGGATGCCGTGGGCGGCGAGCCCGGCGAGCAGCCCGGCGACAAAGGCATCGCCGGCGCCGGTGGTATCGACGGCCACTACCGGGCGGGCGGGGAAGTGGCTAACCTGCCCGCGCAGCGCGGCCTGGACTCCCGCTTTGCCCTGGGTGATCAGCAGCAGCGTCGGCTGGAAGCGGGCGTTCAGCCGGGCGATGCCGCTGACGATGTCGTCGCTGCCGCTGATAAAAGCCAGCTCCTCTTCCGACAGTTTTATGGCGTCGGCGAGGGCCAGCGCCCGGTCGAGACAGTCGCGCAGCTCCTGCGGATCCTGCCACAGGTCGCTGCGGATATTGGGGTCGAAGCTGACATAGCCCCCGGCGCGCTTTATCGCCTCCATCGCCGCGAATGCCGTGCTGCGGCTCGGTTCCGCGCTGAGGGCGATAGAGCAGACGTGCAGCCACTGGCCGGCGGCGAACGGCGGAAGATCCTCAGGCGCAAGAAACAGGTCGGCGCTCGGGCGAACCATAAAGGTAAAGGTGCGCTCCCCGTGCCGATCGAGATCGACCACCACCGTGGAGGTGCGCTGCATCGCGTCGAGGCGCATATAGTTCACATCCACCTTCTCCTGCGACAGGGTGTGACGCATAAAGCGGCCGAAGGGATCGTCGCCGACGCGGCCGATAAACCCGCTGTCGCCGCCGAGTCGCGCCACTCCGACCGCGACGTTGGCCGGCGCGCCGCCGGGGCATTGCAGCAGGCGGCCCTCTCCGTCGGGCAGGAGATCGACGACCGCATCGCCTAGTACCCAGATTTTACCATTCATAGGACAGCTCCTCTTAGCTAAACTTTGTTAAACCGGTTTAGCTAATTAAAGCACAGCCTGGCGGCAAGCGGAACGATTGGTGGACGAAAGGGCGGGGCGAGGGTAAAAAATGTGAACCAGGCGGAATATTTCGCCACTCCAGATCTGGACTTTTCCTTCCTGACCCGCTTAGGTATAGTTCCACAGGCCGCGGTTAACCCCGCCGCGGTGATAAAAGGTGAAGGAGTGCGTAGCGCGATGAACCCCAGTTTTGGCGATATTTACGATCGGTACCAGAAGCTGTCGCTGACCACGCACCTGCCGGCGGTCATCGCCTGCAGTGAAACCCTGAGCCTGAGTAAAGACCAGCCATTTCTGCCGCAGCCGGGCTATCTCTATTTTTTGCTGCAGGGGCAAATGACGTTGGCCTTTGGTGATGAGCAGAACCTGCTCGGGATTGTTATCGCGCATATGCCGTTAGGGCTGCTTGAACATTATTGTCCGTCGGTGGCGCTCTATTATCGGTGTCTGGGCGAATGCCAGCTGGCGAAAATATCCGCCAGCGATTTTGAACGGATATTCTTTCATTCGTCGCCGGGCTATATGCAAGAGCTGACCACGATCCTGGCCTATATGGGCATATTTGCCCTTGATGCCCATTATGAACGCGGCAGCCAGACCAGCTTTCAGACCATTAAATCAATGCTGTCGCGCTATTTATATCGTGGAGGAATCGATGGTGGTCAGCATGAAAGCCTGTCGGCATTTATTATTAAACGAACCAATCTTTCGCGCAGCTATGTTTATCAGGTGCTGGCCGCCCTGCGCGAGGGAGGATATATCACGGTGAAAAAAGGCAAACTGATTTCCATCGACCGTCATATTCCTGAGAAATTCTGATTCAGGTTCGTCGGCTCCCCGACATAACGTCGCTAAAACTCGCCCGAGGAAAGCGCTACGCGCGCGTTTTCCCCCGGCCCCGTTACGCCTGAACCTGGCCGTTTTATTTATTTAACCTTTCACTCTGGAGTTATTTTATGACCCTGGACTATGTGGCGCTGGCCATTCTCATCGCCGTGGCCTTAATACTTTTTTATGGCGTGATTGTTATTCACGATATTCCTTATGAAATCGCCAAAGAGCGGCGCCATCCTCATCAGGATGCGATTCATTATGCCGGCTGGGTCAGCTTATTTACCCTGCATGCCCTGTGGCCCTTATTGTGGATCTGGGCGACGCTGTGGCGCGAAGACCGCGGATGGGGAATGCGCCGCATCGCCGACGATCAGCAGGCCCTGCATCAGCGTCTGGAGACGGTCGTTCAGCGACTGGAGCAGGTGCAGCGCGAGGTCGAGGAACTTAAAGCGAAGGAGGCAGAATAATGGAAACGTTAATGTTGCTGACCTACGCCGCGCTATGCATCGTGGTGTTTAAAGTTTTCCGCATTCCGCTCAATAAGTGGACCGTGCCGACGGCGGTGCTCGGCGGTATCGCCCTGATTGGCGCGGTGATCTTCGGGATGAACTACAACTTCCCCTATACCGACGTCGGTAATCAGGTGTTTCGCACCGTGCCGATTGTGTCGCAGGTACGCGGTCGGGTGCAGACCGTACCGGTGAAGCCTAATCAGAGGCTGCATAAGGGCGATGTGCTGTTTACTCTCGACCCGACGCCGTTCCAGGCAAAGGTGGACGATCTGCAGGCGCAAATTAAAGCGGCCAGTCAGGATGCGCTCTCCCTCAACGCCGCGTTAAGCCAGGCGGAGGCCGAGCTGAGCAGAGCGGTGGCCCAGCGCGACCAGTCGCGGCGGGAGTATATCCGCTTTCGGGAGGGGCATGCCCAGGGCGCCTTCTCCGATCAAATGGTCGATACCCGTCTGCAGACGTGGAAAGCCGATGAAGCCAGCGTCAGCGCGGCTCAGGCGAACGTGGTTCAGGCGCGTAACGCGCTGGACTCGGTGGTGAAGGGCAAAAATACCACCGTGGCCTCCCTGCTGGCGCAGTTGCAGAAGGCGCAGTTTCAGCTGGATAACACCGTCGTCCGCGCCCCGGAAGACGGCTATGTCAGCACCGTCGGCTTACGGCCAGGCACCATGTCCACCGCGTTGGGGATGCTGCCAGTGATGACCTTTGTGCCGGTGGAGGGCGACGCCTCGCGGGAGTATGTCGCGGCATTTCGCCAGAACGCCCTGCAGCGTCTGCACAAAGGCGAGCCCGCGGAGCTGATGTTTCCGGCCATTCCGGGCACCGTCTTCCGCGGGGAAGTGGCCGACGTGCTGCCGGCGATTGGCGAGAGTCAGTTTCAGGGCCAGGGCAAACTGCTGACCACGGACGCGCTCAATACCCATGGCCGGGCGCTGGTGGTGCTGAAGGTGACCGATCCGCGTTTTGCCGAATACGCCCTGCCGCAGGGGGCCACCCTCGAGGCGGCGGTCTACTCGGATCATCTGAAAGAGCTGTCGCTGATCCGGAAGATCCTGATCCGCATGAAGAGCTGGGAAAACTATATCTATCTCGATCACTAAGCCGGCGGGCGCGGGGAGGCCGTACCCTCCCCGCGCCGCGGTCAGGCCTCGCTGTCCACCAGCCCGTCAATAATCACCTGCCGCACCCCCTGCGAACAGGGCTCAATACGACCGCGCACGCCATAGACGGCCGCCAGGGTCTCGGGGGTGATGACCGCGGCCGGGGTGCCGTCGCCGAGCAGCTGGCCCGCCTTGAGCATCAGCACGTGGTCGGCGTGACGCAGGGCAATATTGATATCGTGCACAACCACCAGGGTCACGATGTTGCGCCGCCGGGTCTCCCGGCGCACCAGATCCATCACGTGAAATTGATAGTTGAGATCAAGCGCGCTGAGCGGTTCGTCGAGCAGTAGCAGGCGCGGCTGGCGAATCAGCGACTGGGCGAGACCCACCAGCTGTTTTTGCCCGCCGGAGAGCTGATCGAGGTAGCTCATCGCCAGGTGGGCAATTCCCAGCTGGCGCAGTAGCGCCATCACCTCCTCCTGGTGCTGCGGACTGTGGCGTCCTCCGGCGGCACGCTGGGCCACGATAATCGACTCCAGCACATGCAGATGCACGCCGGCGGGCAGCGTCTGCGGAAGATAGACCACCTGTTCCGCGCGACGTGCGAACGGCTGCGTCAGCAGATTTTCCCCCTCCAGCAGCAGCTCGCCGCGGCAGGGGCCCAGACCCGCCATCGCCCGCATTAACGTCGATTTACCGCTGCCGTTTGGCCCCAGCAGCGCGGTGATTTTCCCCCGCGGCAGATGGGGAACCGTCAGGTTCTCGATCACCTTGCGTCTGGGGTAGCCAGCGCTGAAGTGAGACAGCGACACGCCGGATAACGTCTGGTCGCTCATACCTGCCCCCGGTGACGTAAAATAATGCTTAAAAAGAACGGGACCCCTACCAGGGAAGTGACGATCCCCACCGGAATAATGGCCCCCGGGATCAGGTTCTTCGAGGCGATGGAGGCCAGGGAGAGCACCAGGGCGCCGATCAGCGCGCTGGCGGGCAGGTAAAAGCGATGGTCTTCGCCGAAGAGCATCCGCGCAATATGCGGCGCCACCAGGCCGATAAAGCCGATTGGCCCGACAAAGGCCACCGAAAGCGCCGACAAAATGCTGATCCGCAGCAGTGTGGCCAGGCGCAGACGGCGAACGTTAATGCCAAAGCTGATGGCCCGGTCCTCGCCCAGCCGCAGGGCGGTCAGCTTCCACGCGCTGCGCAGCGACAGGGGCATCACCAGCGCCAGGGCGACCAGCAGGATGGCGACTTTGCTCCAGGAGGCGCGGTCGATGCTGCCCATGGTCCAGAACACCAGCCCCTGCAGCGTGTCTTCATTGGCGATGAACTGCAGCATCGAGACCAGGGCGTTAAAGGTAAAGACCAGCGCGATGCCGAACAGAATGACGCCGGAGGTGGCCACCTGGGTCCAGCGGGTAATGCCGTCCAGCAGCAGGGCCGCCAGCAGGGCGAAGATAAAGGCGTTGGCCGAGATAAACCACTGGCCGGGAATACCGGGCAGGCCAATACCCAGCACAATCGCCAGCGCGGCGCCAAACGCCGCAGCCGAGGAAACGCCGAGGGTAAACGGACTGGCCAGCGGGTTATTGAGGATGGTCTGCATTTCGGCACCGGCCAGTCCCAGCGCCAGACCGACGATAATCGCCATCACCGCATAGGGCAGCCGGATGTCCCAGACGATGGCGCGAGTGCCCGGATCGGCGCTGGCCGGATCGGTTAACGTCTGCCACAGGCTCTGCAGCGGCAGTCCGGAGGGGCCGAGCATAAAATCGAGCAGCAGCGAAGCGACAATCAACAGCGCCAGCAGCAGCATCAGCAGCAGGCGGCGACGCACGATATGGCGATAATGATCCATCACGCCAGGCGTCCCGGCGGGCAGCCCGTCCAGAACGGAGTCGGAAGTTAAACGCATGCCGGATTACTCGCTCTGTTGCCAGGAAAAGACGAACGGCTGGTCCGGCAGATCGGTGAAATGGCGCACGATATAATGATAAGTCTCATCCGGGTTGAGATCGCGGAAGGCCTGCGGATAGATATCTTTCGCCAGATACTCCATGCCGACAATATTCCACGGGTGGTTATAGAAGTGGTGATAGACGCCATAGGCCCGCTTTTCCTGGACCGCCGGGATCTGGCTGACCCCTGGCCGCGCCAGCAGCGTCTGCGCCTGGGCCTTCACCGCCTCCGGCTTGACTTCATAGCCCAGGGGCAGCACCTGGCTGTTGCCACGCTTCGAGCCGGTCATGATCCAGGCGTCGGGCTTCATGCTGATGATTTTCTCCAGCGAGACGAACCCGGAGGCGCCCGGCAGCAGCTGCGAACCGATATTGTTCGCCCCGACCGCCTCCACCAGCCCGCCCCAGCCGCTGTGGCCGTGAGTAAAGCAGCAGGCGTCGCTGTTGCCGGCCAGCGCTTCCACGAAGACGTTGGCCTTCGGCGTGATGGTCGCGGTTTTCTGGCGAATCGACTGCAGCTGCTGACGATAGTAATCGGTAAAGGCTTTGGCCTGGCTCTCGCGGTTGAGGACTTTGCCCAGCAGGTCGATGCTGGGAGCGGTATCTTTCGCCGGGTCGATCTCATAGTCGACAAACAGCACCGGAACGTGCAGGGCGCTGAGCTTGTCGATGACGCCGCTCTCCATCAGCGCTGGCCTGGCGCGCAGCTGGGCGATCATCAGATCCGGCTGGCGGGCGATGACGCTTTCAAGATCGACATTCCCCTTGTCGCTGAAGCCCATGTCAAGGATCGTGGCCGACTGCGGCCACGTCGTTTTGAGCATCTGCCAGGTGGCAACGTCCTGCTTTTTCGCCAGATTATTCCATGCCACCAGCCGCTTAAACGGATTGTCCCGGTCCAGCAGGGCGAGGGTCATAATGTCGCGGCCATCCTGCAAAATAATACGCTGCGGCTCTTTAGCCAGGGTGACCTGCCGGCCGTCAAGGTCGGTAACCGTCAGCGGATATTGGGTCGCATAGCTGAAGAAGGGAGTCGCGATCAGCGCAGTAAGCAACAGCGATCTTACTGATTTTCTTGCCATAAAATGAGTTCCGTTTGCCAATTTATAAATATAATGATTCTGAGAATTATTCTCGAGTAAACCTCAACGGCAAGTATATCAAGGGCAAATTTCACGAAATGTAACAAACGTGTTGGAAATTATGTGAACGCCGACAGGGCGCGCGGCGGCAGCATTTTCTGCCATGATTGGAGGTCGAAAACGTTTTTCAGGCTAATTCCTAATGTCATCCCCGGTTCGCTGTGCCATCCTGAATGCGACTCATAACATGACATGTGAGAGAGGATATTATGAAAAAAGCAATGATTGCGTTATCGGCTATTCTGGTTGCGGCTCCGGTTTTTGCTGCGACAACACATGCAACAGAGGATACCGTCGCGGCGGCCAATGCCAACGCCAACACCGCTAAAGAGAAGCTGCACCAGGCCCAGCACGAGGGCGAAGAGCAGCAGCTGAAGGCGAAACATGCGGCCGAAGGCAAACAGGATAGCGTCGGCAGCCAGGTGAGCGAAGGCGCGCAGAAGACCTGGAACAAGACCAAAGAAGGGACTGAGAAAGGTTGGGATAAGACCAAAGAGGTCAGCGAAAAAGGCTGGAACGCCACCAAATCCGGCGCAGAAAAGGGCTGGGATAAAACCAAATCCGGCGCTGAAGAGTTAAAAAATAAAGTGACTGAGTAAGTCCTGATAGCAGTCTGAATAAAGGTCGCGAGAGCGGCCTTTTTTATTGCTCGTCCTCCCCCATAATGCCTTCCCCGACAGCCGAAACCCCAGGTGCCAGGAATCGTCCTGGTTAAGCGGATACTCACTCTTTCTTCACATTTTCCCGTTACAAAGAACTTCAATCAGGAGGTGTACGATGAAAAAGATGATTTCTCTGGCGGTAATGTTATCCACTGTGCTGAGCGTCCCGGCCTTTGCCGATGGCCCGAACGATGGCCATCGCCCGGGGCAGCCAACGGTGTGGCAGAACGGTCCGGATCATAATGGGCATGCGCCGCAGGGCGGACCTGACGCGCATCATCAGGGTGACCATGACCAGCGTGGCCCGGATCGTGACGGTCATAACAAACGCGATCAGGCACGTCATGAGCAGGACCATTTCGCCTGGCGCGGTAACGATTTCCGCAAAGGCCACCCGGCTCCGGCGCCGTTCCGTGGCGATGAGTATCGCGTCCGTGACTGGAGCGACCGCGGCCTGCCGCCCCCGCCGGAGGGCCATCACTGGTCCTATATCGACGGTAACTATGTGCTGATCGCCGCGGCGACCGGGATCATCACCTCGATTCTGGTGAGCGGCGCCCTCGGCCACTAAATGCGCGTTTCCCAACGCCGGGCAGGGAACACCTGCCCCGGCGATGGATCATCGCCGGGGCTACGGGTTCAGTTCGTCATCCGGCCAGTATTTATAGCCATTGACCATTGCCTGGGCGGCCAGCCCCTTGTCGGTGATTTCATAGACGTTCACTTTTGACGGCAGCGAGGAGGTGTCCTTCGCTACGCCGTTCGCGGAGGCGGCGATCGGCGCGATGCCTTTGTCATCATATTTCGCCGCGGCGTTCGCATCGGCGCCGACCATATATCCCTGGCGGATAAAGCGATCCAGGGCCGCTTTATCATGGAAGACCAGCACCGTGCGCTGCTGCTTGATCCCTATTCCCAGACCGGCGCCGCCCTGGGCCATTTTCATATAGGTGTCCTTCCCGGAGGCCGTATCCCGCACCACGCCGTAGCCGCTGCCAAATCCGAACAGCAGGATCTTGCTGCTGTTATTGGCGAATACCGCATAACCCTTCGCATGCTGAATATCGCTGCGGGCCTCGGGCTGCAGGGTGTACAGTTTATTGAGGGTTTCGTTGCGCATCTTCTGAATGCTGGCCCGCTGCTGGCTGGCGGTATCGCCCTGCGCGCTGCAGCCCGCCAGCGCGGTCATGGCGACGAGGAAAAGCGTCTGTAATTTCATAGAAATCTTTTTATTTAAATCTGAATATGGCCGGGGATGGTAGGGTAAATAATGGTTAATTCTCCATAAAATAAACGTTTATTTTTAAACTTCGCCGTTTTTAATGCTTATTACACTGTTGTGAACGCATTATTAAATAAGATGCCGCCATCGCCGGTATTAGAAATCCTGCTTGCATAAAGTTTTCACCACGATACCGTGTTAAGTCCTTACGATATTTCCCGGAGAGCGGCATGAGTGATTATGTAATTCCAGAAATTAAAGCGACGGAAGCGGAAATGATTTCTCTGCGTCATTATTTACATGCCAATCCGGAATTAAGTCTGGAAGAGTTTAATACCAGCGAACTGGTTGCCGGCAAGCTGACCGAGTGGGGCTACCAGGTGACGCGCGGCCTCGGCAAGACCGGGGTGGTCGGCAGCCTGAGCAAAGGCGACTCGCCGCGCACCATCGGTCTGCGCGCCGATATGGACGCTCTGCCGATTCATGAAACCACTGGTTTACCCTGGGCCAGCACGGTGTCGGGGAAAATGCACGCCTGCGGTCATGACGGTCATACCACCATTCTGCTGGCGGCGGCGAAATATATCGCCTCGCCGGCCTGTCAGTTCAACGGCACGGTGCATCTGATTTTTCAGCCGGCGGAAGAGGCTATCGGCGGCGCCGATTTAATGATTAAAGACGGCCTGTTCGAGCAGTTCCCCTGCGAACGCATTTTCGGTCTGCACAACATGCCGGGGCTGCCGGTGGGCAAGCTGGGCTTCTACGCCGGTAACTTTATGGCCTCGGCGGACACCGTCAAAATCACCCTTACCGGCTACGGCGGCCACGGCGCCCATCCGGAGCGCACCGTCGACCCGATCGTCGCCGGCGCGGCGCTGGTGATGGCTCTGCAGAGCATCGTGGCGCGCAACGTGCCGCCGGGCGAAACGGCGGTGGTCAGCGTCGGCACCTTCCAGGCCGGTATCGCCTCCAACGTTATTCCGGAGAGCGTGGTGATGGAGCTCAGCGTGCGGGCGATGAAGCCGGAAATCCGCGACCTGCTGATCAAACGTATTCACGAGCTCAGCGAATTTACCGCCAAAAGCTATGGCGCCAGCAGCGCAGTAGAGGTTTACGACTCCTACCCGGTATTAACCAACAGCCCCGAAGAGACTGATTTCGCCCGGGCGCTGGCGCTGGAGGTGTTTGGTCGCGAGGGGGTGCTGGAGTCGGTCTCGCCGATGAACGCCAGCGAGGACTTCGCCTTTATGCTGCGCGAACGTCCGGGCTGCTACTTCCTGCTGGGCAACGGCGAGCAGGGGGAGAAGGGCGGCTGCATGGTGCATAACCCCGGCTACGACTTCAATGATGACATTATCACCACCGGCGCGACGCTGTTCGCCCGCCTGGTGGAAAAGCACTGCCGTTAACCTCTGGAGAAGAACTGGAATGAAAAAATCACTGTTGCTATGGCTGGCGTTAATGGCGTCGACGTCGGCGCTGGCCGACGGGGGAAAGGCGATCCGCTTCGGCGTCGACCCGACCTTCGCGCCGTTTGAATGGAAGGATCCGCAGGGCAAGCTGGCGGGGTTTGATATCGATCTAGGCAACGCCATTTGCCAGCAGCTGCAGGCGAAATGCGTGTGGGTGGAAAGCAATTTCGACGGCATTATCCCGGCGCTGAAGGCGCGGAAATTCGACGCCATCCTTTCCGGGATGTACATGACCGAGAAGCGTAAAGCGCAGATTGCCTTTAGCGACAAGCTGTATAACGGGCCGGTGTTCCTCGTGGCGCGTAAAAATACCCTGCAAGGCAATACGCCGGCGCAGCTGAAGGGCAAAACCATCGGCGTCGAGCAGGGTTCGGCGCAGGAGACTTACGTCAATCAGCACTGGCGTCCGCAGGGGATCAACATTGTGGCCTACCAGGGGGCCGATAGCGTGGTGCGCGATCTGGAGTCCGGGCGCATCGACGGCGCGGTGCTTTCCGGGATGATGGCCGACTACAGCTTCCTGCAGCAGCCGCAGGGTAAGGCATTCACCTTTGTCGGCGGCCATCTGCAGGATGATACGCTGTTTGGCGCCGGGGCGGCGATCGGCTTGCGTAAAGACGATGAGGCGCTGCGTCAGGAAATAAACGGCGCGATTGCGAAGATCCTTGCCGACGGCACCTATAAAAAATTAGCCAGCAAATATTTTAGCTTTGATGTTTATTCCGGGACATAATGTCTGAGTGTACCCGCGGGCAAGGATCGCCCGCCGTAAGATTCCTTTTCTGATTATCCAATCGACCTCCTCTCCTGACCCCTGTGGTTACCTGAGGGAAGCAGAATATAAGCTAAGGAGTACTCGGCATGATGACACGTCCCTTGGGCAAAACCGGATTTTCCATCGCCCCGTTAGTGTTTGGCGGTAACGTCTTTGGCTGGACCATTGATGAAAAAACCAGTTTTGCCCTTCTTGATGCTTTTGTTGACCATGGTTTTGACGCTATCGACACGGCGGATGTTTATTCCCGCTGGGCGGAGGGCAACCAGGGCGGCGAATCCGAAACCATTATCGGCCGCTGGCTGCAGGCGCGTCCCGGCATGCGCGATAAGGTCAAAATCTTCACCAAAGTCGGCTCCGATCTTGGCCTTCCTGGCCATAAGGGACTCAGCAAAGCCTGGATCCAGCAGGCGGTAGACGACTCCCTGCGCCGCCTTAATACCGACTACATCGACCTCTACTTTTCCCACTGGCCGGATCCGCAAACCCCGGTAGCGGAAACGCTGGAGGCTTTCCACAGCCTGCAGCAGGCGGGGAAAATTCGCGCGATGGGGGCCTCTAACCTCGATGCGATGCAGCTGGCGGGGGCGCTGGAGGTGGCGCGCAAGGGCGGCTTGCCTGCCTGGCAGGTGCTGCAGCCGGAATATAACCTCTACCACCGCTCCGCCTTTGAAGGCGCGCTGTGCGATCTCTGCGTCAGCCGTGATATTGGGGTGGTGACCTACTACAGCCTGGCCTCGGGGTTCTTAACCGGTAAGTACCGTCAGCCGTCGGATCTGGCGCAGAGTCAGCGCGGAGGAAAGATTGGTAAGTACCTGAATCCGCGCGGGATGCGGATTATCGATACCCTGGTGGCGGTTGCGGAGGAGCTGGGGGCGAAGCCAGCGGAAGTGGCCCTGGCGTGGCTGATCGGCCGCGAAGGGGTGACCGCGCCGATCGCCAGCGCCACCAGCGTGGCCCAGGTGGAAAGTTTTGCCCGCGCGGCGGCGCTGAGCCTGAGAGCGGAGCAGGTGGCGCGGCTGGACAGCGCCAGCGCCTGAGTCACTCCCTCTTCCCGGCGGGGAGAGGGGGAAGGGCTATAAATGGCGCGGACCGCAGGCCGGGTCAGGCGTAGCCGGCACCCGGCGGAATAACGGTACAAGCGTCAATTTCCCTGTGCATACTGCGCCTGGCAGGGCTACAACTTCTATGTCAATTCCGGGCAGATTGCGCTCCCGATATGTTTTCTGCGCTATGTCTCTTATGGCGCCGGGAGCGCACAGGGGGCGGCCAGTCGCCGCCGCCCCCTGTACCCCCG
>NZ_JBEAHA010000025.1:0-26167 GCF_040061975.1 Klebsiella sp. GG_Kp146 | reverse complement strand
TGATCCACCCGATCGCGATGGACGATGGTCTGCGTTTCGCAATCCGTGAAGGCGGCCGTACCGTTGGCGCGGGCGTTGTAGCTAAAGTTCTGGGCTAATTCGTTAGCTTTGAATAAAAAAGGGCGCTTCGGCGCCCTTTTTGCTGTCCGTCGTTCAGCGAAAAGGGCGGTGCTACTGGCGATTCATAACGTGCGCTGCGGCGGATAATGAGTAAATGGTCTATTGTAATCATAACTATTCTCATTTAATATTTGTGCATAAATTGAACGGGAGTTTATATGTACGTTTGTTTGTGCAATGGCGTCAGCGATAAAAAAATTCGCCAGGTTGTTCGCCAGTTTCAACCGCAATCTTTTCAGCAATTACGTAAGTTTGTTCCCGTTGGAAATCAATGCGGTAAGTGTGTTCGCGCGGCGCGGGAAGTTATGGAAGATGAATTAACCACCCTGCCGGAATTCAAAGAAATCGCCTGAAGTCCACGCTTCTCTTTTGACATCCCTATAGGCCGGACTACGCTTCAATGAGTGGAAGCGGAGGGACTATATAATGAAAGGTGATGTCAAAATCATAAGTTATCTCAATAAATTATTGGGAAATGAGCTGGTCGCAATTAATCAGTACTTTCTCCATGCGAGAATGTTCAAAAACTGGGGCCTGATGCGCCTCAACGATATTGAGTACCACGAATCCATCGACGAAATGAAGCACGCCGATAAATACATCGAGCGTATTCTTTTTCTCGAAGGTATCCCGAATCTGCAGGATCTCGGCAAACTTGGCATCGGTGAAGATGTGGAAGAGATGCTGCAGTCCGATTTAAGACTGGAGCTGGAGGGGGCGCAAAACCTGCGCGAGGCGATCGCCTATGCCGACAGCGTCCATGACTACGTCAGCCGCGATATGATGATTGAGATCCTGGCGGATGAAGAAGGCCATATCGACTGGCTGGAAACCGAACTCGATCTGATCGGCAAAATCGGTCTGCAAAATTACCTGCAGTCGCAGATCAAAGTGTCAGACTAGCCAGCGTCTGACACCCGCACCAGAAACCCGCGGCCGCCAGAAATGGCCCAAACGGCAGCGGGTTGTTCCCCCTCCATTTACTGCTCCCGCCGTACCTGGCGTACAAACCTGATACTGCCCACACCGCGCAGGCGAGCAGCGATGCCACCAGTAGCAGCTGCGGCAGCAATCGCCAGCCATGCCAGGCGCCGAGGGCGGCGAGATATTTGATATCCCCATGCCCCAATCCCTCATAGCCGCGGATCCCGCGATATAGCCAGTAAAGCGCAGCCAAACAGAGATAGCCGGCTATCGCCCCCCAGACGGCATCATGAAGCTGGTACGGCGCCAGACAGAGATAAAAAAGCAAACCACTCCACAGCAGGGGACAGGTGTAACGGTCGGGCAGCAGGCCGTGACGCAGGTCCTGGTAGCATAAGGCTAAGGTCAATCCGCTATAGCACAGCAAGAAGGGGAGGGCGGCGAGCATGGTTAACCCCGCAATCGTCAAAGAACATCGTCTCACTATGCTTATTGTCCCCGTTCAGTGCAAAAGGGACTTCCCTGGAATGGATGGCGCTATCCGCGTTAATTTGCCGCGTTGTCACCCGGTACCGTTCGCTAGCGCGAAGGTGCGCAAATCCTGGTGATGATTTTCTAAACAGCACTTGCGTAGCGCCAGAATTTGCGTATAATGCGCGGGCCTGTCAAAGTTGACGGCCGGTTCAATATGAACCCTGGTAATCGCAGTTGGGTTATCAAACAATGTCCCCAATCGGGGGGCTATGTAAGAACGGTTACACTCTCCCATCAATCGTAATGGGTATGAGGAGTAATCATTTCGTCTATAAAATAATTGGAGCTCTGGTCTCATGCAGAACCAAAGAATCCGTATCCGCCTGAAAGCGTTTGATCATCGTCTGATCGATCAATCAACCGCGGAAATCGTCGAGACTGCTAAGCGCACTGGTGCGCAAGTCCGTGGTCCGATCCCGCTGCCGACCCGCAAAGAGCGCTTTACCGTTCTGATCTCCCCGCACGTCAACAAAGACGCGCGTGACCAGTACGAAATTCGCACTCACAAGCGTCTGGTTGACATCGTTGAGCCAACTGAAAAAACCGTTGATGCTCTGATGCGTCTGGATCTGGCTGCCGGTGTAGACGTGCAGATCAGCCTGGGTTAATCAGGTCATCGAGCGATTGAGAGGTTGAAACAATGATTGGTTTAGTCGGTAAAAAAGTGGGCATGACCCGCATCTTCACTGAAGATGGCGTTTCTATCCCAGTAACCGTAATCGAAGTTGAAGCAAACCGTGTTACTCAGGTTAAAGACCTGGCTAACGATGGCTACCGCGCAATCCAGGTTACCACCGGTGCTAAAAAAGCTAACCGTGTAACCAAGCCGGAAGCGGGTCACTTCGCTAAAGCTGGCGTTGAAGCTGGCCGTGGTCTGTGGGAATTCCGTCTGGCTGACGGCGAAGAATTCACCGTAGGTCAGAACATTAGCGTTGAACTGTTTGCTGACGTTAAAAAAGTTGACGTAACCGGTACCTCTAAAGGTAAAGGTTTTGCTGGTACCGTTAAGCGCTGGAACTTCCGTACCCAGGACGCTACTCACGGTAACTCCTTGTCCCACCGCGTTCCGGGTTCTATCGGTCAGAACCAGACTCCGGGCAAAGTGTTCAAAGGCAAGAAAATGGCAGGTCAGCTGGGTAATGAGCGTGTAACCGTTCAGAGCCTGGACGTAGTACGTGTTGACGCTGAGCGCAACCTGCTGCTGGTTAAAGGTGCTGTCCCGGGTGCGACCGGTAGCGACCTGATCGTTAAACCAGCTGTGAAGGCGTGAGGAGATAGCAATGGAATTAGTATTGAAAGACGCGCAGAGCGCGCTGACTGTTTCCGAAACTACCTTCGGTCGTGATTTCAACGAAGCGCTGGTTCACCAGGTTGTTGTTGCTTATGCAGCTGGTGCGCGTCAGGGCACTCGTGCTCAGAAGACTCGTGCTGAAATCACTGGCTCCGGTAAAAAACCGTGGCGCCAGAAAGGTACCGGCCGTGCGCGTTCTGGTTCTATCAAGAGCCCGATCTGGCGTTCCGGTGGCGTGACCTTTGCTGCTCGTCCGCAGGACCACAGTCAAAAAGTTAACAAGAAGATGTACCGCGGCGCGCTGAAAAGCATCCTGTCCGAACTGGTACGTCAGGATCGTCTGATCGTTGTCGAGAAGTTCTCTGTTGAAGCGCCGAAAACTAAGCTGCTGGCACAGAAACTGAAAGACATGGCTCTGGAAGATGTGTTGATCATCACCGGTGAGCTGGACGAGAACCTGTTCCTGGCCGCACGTAACCTGCACAAGGTTGACGTACGTGATGCGAACGGTATCGACCCGGTTAGCCTGATCGCCTTCGACAAAGTCGTAATGACTGCTGATGCTGTTAAGCAAGTTGAGGAGATGCTGGCATGATTCGTGAAGAACGTCTGCTGAAGGTGCTGCGCGCACCGCACGTTTCTGAAAAAGCGTCTACTGCGATGGAAAAAACAAACACCATCGTTCTCAAAGTTGCTAAAGACGCGACCAAAGCAGAAATCAAAGCTGCTGTGCAGAAACTGTTTGAAGTCGAAGTCGAAGTCGTTAACACCCTGGTTGTTAAAGGGAAAGTTAAACGTCACGGACAGCGTATCGGTCGTCGTAGCGACTGGAAAAAAGCTTACGTCACCCTGAAAGAAGGCCAGAATCTGGACTTCGTTGGCGGCGCTGAGTAAGTCGGAGGAGTAATACAATGGCAGTTGTTAAATGTAAACCGACATCTCCGGGTCGTCGCCACGTCGTTAAAGTGGTTAACCCAGAGCTGCACAAGGGCAAACCTTTTGCTCCGTTGCTGGAAAAAAACAGCAAATCCGGTGGTCGTAACAACAATGGCCGTATCACCACCCGTCATATCGGTGGTGGCCACAAGCAGGCTTACCGTATTGTTGACTTCAAACGCAACAAAGATGGTATCCCGGCAGTTGTTGAACGTCTTGAGTACGATCCGAACCGCTCCGCGAACATCGCGCTGGTTCTGTACAAAGACGGCGAGCGCCGTTACATCCTGGCCCCGAAAGGCCTGAAAGCTGGCGACCAGATTCAGTCTGGCGTTGATGCTGCAATCAAAGCAGGCAACACCCTGCCGATGCGCAATATCCCGGTTGGTTCTACCGTTCATAACGTAGAAATGAAACCAGGTAAAGGCGGTCAGCTGGCTCGTTCCGCTGGTACTTACGTTCAGATCGTTGCTCGCGACGGTGCTTATGTCACCCTGCGTCTGCGTTCTGGTGAAATGCGTAAAGTCGAAGCAGACTGCCGCGCTACTCTGGGCGAAGTTGGCAATGCTGAGCATATGCTGCGCGTTCTGGGTAAAGCAGGTGCTGCACGCTGGCGTGGTGTTCGTCCTACCGTTCGCGGTACTGCGATGAACCCAGTAGACCACCCACATGGTGGTGGTGAAGGTCGTAACTTTGGTAAGCACCCGGTATCCCCGTGGGGCCTGCAGACCAAAGGTAAGAAGACCCGCAGCAACAAGCGTACTGATAAATTCATCGTACGTCGCCGTAGCAAATAATTTTAGAGGATAAGCCATGCCACGTTCTCTCAAGAAAGGTCCTTTTATTGACCTGCACTTGCTGAAGAAGGTAGAGAAAGCGGTGGAAAGCGGAGACAAGAAGCCCCTGCGCACTTGGTCCCGTCGTTCAACGATCTTTCCTAACATGATCGGTTTGACCATCGCTGTCCATAATGGTCGTCAGCACGTTCCAGTATTTGTTTCCGACGAAATGGTCGGTCACAAACTGGGTGAATTCGCACCGACTCGTACTTATCGCGGCCACGCTGCTGATAAAAAAGCGAAGAAGAAATAAGGTAGGAGGAAGAGATGGAAACTTTAGCTCAACATCGCCATGCTCGTTCTTCTGCTCAGAAGGTTCGCCTTGTAGCTGACCTGATTCGCGGTAAGAAAGTGTCGCAGGCCCTGGATATTCTGACCTACACCAACAAAAAAGCTGCTGTACTGGTCAAGAAGGTACTGGAATCTGCCATTGCTAACGCTGAACACAACGATGGCGCTGACATTGATGATCTGAAAGTTGCGAAAATTTTCGTAGACGAAGGCCCGAGCATGAAGCGCATTATGCCGCGTGCTAAAGGTCGTGCAGATCGCATCCTGAAGCGCACCAGCCACATCACTGTGGTTGTGTCCGATCGCTGAGACTCTGGAGACTAGCAATGGGTCAGAAAGTACATCCTAATGGTATTCGCCTGGGTATTGTCAAACCATGGAACTCTACCTGGTTCGCGAACACCAAAGAATTCGCTGACAACCTGGACAGCGATTTTAAAGTACGTCAGTTCCTGACTAAAGAACTGGCTAAAGCGTCTGTATCTCGCATCGTTATCGAGCGTCCGGCTAAGAGCATTCGTGTGACCATTCACACCGCTCGCCCGGGTATCGTTATCGGTAAGAAAGGCGAAGACGTAGAAAAACTGCGCAAGGTCGTAGCGGATATCGCTGGCGTACCTGCACAGATCAATATCGCCGAAGTTCGTAAACCTGAACTGGACGCAAAACTGGTTGCTGACAGCATCACTTCTCAGCTGGAACGTCGCGTTATGTTCCGTCGTGCGATGAAGCGTGCTGTACAGAACGCAATGCGTCTGGGCGCTAAAGGTATCAAAGTTGAAGTTAGCGGCCGTCTGGGCGGCGCGGAAATCGCACGTACCGAATGGTACCGTGAAGGTCGCGTACCGCTGCACACTCTGCGTGCTGACATCGACTACAACACCTCTGAAGCGCACACCACTTACGGTGTAATCGGCGTTAAGGTATGGATCTTCAAAGGTGAGATCCTGGGTGGTATGGCTGCTGTTGAACAACCGGAACCGGCTGCTCAACCTAAAAAGCAGCAGCGTAAAGGCCGTAAATAAGGAGCGTCGCTGATGTTACAACCAAAGCGTACAAAATTCCGTAAAGTGCACAAAGGCCGCAACCGTGGTCTGGCGCAGGGTACGGATGTTAGCTTCGGCACTTTCGGTCTGAAAGCTGTTGGCCGTGGTCGTCTGACTGCACGTCAGATCGAAGCAGCACGTCGTGCTATGACCCGTGCAGTTAAGCGTCAAGGTAAGATCTGGATCCGTGTATTCCCGGACAAACCGATCACCGAGAAGCCGCTGGAAGTTCGTATGGGTAAAGGTAAAGGTAACGTGGAGTACTGGGTTGCCTTGATTCAGCCGGGTAAAGTCCTGTATGAAATGGACGGTGTACCGGAAGAGCTGGCCCGTGAAGCATTCGGCCTGGCAGCAGCGAAACTGCCGATCAAAACCACCTTTGTAACTAAGACGGTGATGTAATGAAAGCAAAAGAGCTGCGTGAAAAAAGCGTTGAAGAGCTGAACGCTGAGCTGCTGAACCTGCTGCGTGAGCAGTTCAACCTGCGCATGCAGGCTGCAAGTGGCCAGCTGCAACAGACTCATCTGCTGAAGCAAGTGCGTCGTGATGTTGCACGCGTTAAGACTTTACTGACTCAGAAGGCGGGTGCGTAATGACCGATAAAATCCGTACTCTGCAAGGTCGCGTAGTTAGCGACAAAATGGAGAAATCCATTGTTGTTGCTATCGAACGTATGGTGAAACACCCGGTTTACGGCAAATTCATCAAACGTACGACCAAACTGCACGTACATGACGAGAACAACGAATGCGGTATCGGCGACAAGGTTGAAATCCGCGAATGCCGTCCGCTGTCCAAGACTAAGTCCTGGACGCTGGTTCGCGTTGTAGAGAAAGCGGTTCTGTAATAGAGTACGCATTCTCGATACGGATAAACGGCTCAGCGATGAGCCGTTTATTTTTTCTACCCATATCTGGTTTGTGGTGTTATAATGCCGCGCCCTCGATATGGGGCTTTTTAACGACCCTAATTTTCGGGTCTCAGTAGTAGTTGACATTAGCGGAGCACTAAAATGATCCAAGAACAGACTATGCTGAACGTCGCCGACAACTCCGGTGCACGTCGCGTAATGTGTATCAAGGTTCTGGGTGGCTCGCACCGTCGCTACGCAGGCGTAGGCGACATCATCAAGATCACCATCAAAGAAGCAATTCCGCGTGGTAAGGTCAAAAAAGGTGATGTGCTGAAGGCGGTAGTGGTGCGCACCAAGAAGGGTGTTCGTCGCCCGGACGGTTCTGTCATTCGCTTCGATGGTAATGCATGCGTTATTCTGAACAATAACAGCGAGCAGCCTATCGGTACGCGTATTTTTGGGCCGGTAACTCGTGAACTTCGTACCGAGAAGTTCATGAAAATTATCTCTCTGGCACCAGAAGTACTCTAAGGAGCGAATCATGGCAGCGAAAATCCGTCGTGATGACGAAGTTATCGTGTTAACCGGTAAAGATAAAGGTAAGCGCGGTAAAGTTAAGAATGTCCTGTCTTCCGGCAAGGTCATTGTTGAAGGTATCAACCTGGTTAAGAAACACCAGAAGCCGGTTCCGGCTCTGAACCAACCAGGCGGCATCGTTGAAAAAGAAGCTGCAATTCAGGTTTCTAACGTTGCAATCTTCAATGCGGCAACCGGCAAGGCTGACCGTGTAGGCTTTAGATTCGAAGACGGCAAAAAAGTCCGTTTCTTCAAGTCTAACAGCGAAACTATCAAGTAATTTGGAGTAGTACGATGGCGAAACTGCATGATTACTACAAAGACGAAGTAGTTAAGAAACTCATGACTGAGTTTAACTACAATTCTGTCATGCAAGTCCCTCGGGTCGAGAAGATCACCCTGAACATGGGTGTTGGTGAAGCGATCGCTGACAAGAAACTGCTGGATAACGCAGCAGCTGACCTGGCAGCAATCTCCGGTCAAAAACCGCTGATCACCAAAGCACGCAAATCAGTTGCAGGCTTCAAAATCCGTCAGGGCTATCCGATCGGCTGTAAAGTAACTCTGCGTGGCGAACGCATGTGGGAGTTCTTTGAGCGCCTGATCACTATTGCTGTACCGCGTATTCGTGACTTCCGCGGCCTGTCCGCTAAGTCTTTCGACGGTCGTGGCAACTACAGCATGGGTGTCCGTGAGCAGATCATCTTCCCAGAAATCGACTACGATAAAGTCGACCGCGTTCGTGGTTTGGATATTACCATTACCACTACTGCGAAATCTGACGAAGAAGGCCGTGCTCTGCTGGCTGCCTTTGACTTCCCGTTCCGCAAGTAAGGTAGGGTTACTTAATGGCTAAGCAATCAATGAAAGCACGCGAAGTAAAGCGCGTGGCTTTAGCTGATAAATTCTTCGCTAAACGCGCTGAACTGAAAGCTATCATCTCTGATGTGAACGCAACCGACGAAGATCGTTGGAATGCCGTTCTCAAGCTGCAGACTCTGCCGCGTGATTCCAGCCCGTCTCGTCAGCGTAACCGCTGCCGTCAAACAGGTCGTCCGCATGGTTTCCTGCGGAAGTTCGGGTTGAGCCGTATTAAGGTCCGTGAAGCCGCTATGCGCGGTGAAATCCCGGGTCTGAAAAAGGCTAGCTGGTAATTGTCACCAATTGAATCACGGGAGTAAAGACAGATGAGCATGCAAGATCCGATCGCGGATATGCTGACCCGTATCCGTAACGGTCAGGCCGCGAACAAAGCTGCGGTCACCATGCCTTCCTCCAAGCTGAAAGTGGCAATCGCCAACGTGCTGAAGGAAGAAGGTTTTATCGAAGATTTTAAAGTTGAAGGCGACACCAAGCCGGAACTGGAACTGACTCTTAAGTATTTCCAGGGTAAAGCTGTTGTAGAAAGCATTCAGCGTGTCAGCCGCCCAGGTCTGCGCATCTATAAGAAAAAAGATGAGCTGCCGAAAGTTATGGCCGGTCTGGGTATCGCAGTTGTTTCTACCTCTAAAGGTGTTATGACTGATCGTGCAGCGCGCCAGGCTGGTCTTGGTGGCGAAATTATCTGCTACGTAGCCTAATCGGAGGAAAAAATGTCTCGTGTTGCTAAAGCACCGGTCGTTGTTCCTGCCGGCGTTGATGTAAAAATCAACGGTCAGGTTATTACGATCAAAGGTAAAAACGGCGAGCTGACTCGTACTCTCAACGATGCTGTTGAAGTTAAACATGCAGATAATGCACTGACCTTCGGTCCGCGTGATGGTTACGCAGACGGTTGGGCTCAGGCTGGTACCGCGCGTGCCCTGCTGAACTCAATGGTTATCGGTGTTACCGAAGGCTTCACTAAGAAGCTGCAGCTGGTTGGTGTAGGTTATCGTGCAGCGGTCAAAGGGAATGTAGTAAACCTGGCTTTAGGTTTCTCTCACCCGGTTGATCATCAGCTGCCTGCGGGTATCACTGCAGAATGTCCGACTCAGACTGAAATCGTGCTGAAAGGCGCTGATAAGCAGGTGATCGGCCAGGTTGCAGCAGATCTGCGCGCCTACCGTCGTCCTGAGCCTTACAAAGGCAAGGGTGTTCGTTACGCCGACGAAGTCGTGCGTACCAAAGAGGCTAAGAAGAAGTAAGGTAACACTATGGATAAGAAATCTGCTCGTATCCGTCGTGCGACCCGCGCACGCCGCAAGCTCCAGGAGCTGGGCGCAACTCGCCTGGTGGTACATCGTACCCCGCGTCACATTTACGCACAGGTAATTGCACCGAATGGTTCTGAAGTTCTGGTAGCTGCTTCTACTGTAGAAAAAGCTATCGCTGAACAACTGAAGTACACCGGTAACAAAGACGCTGCTGCAGCTGTGGGTAAAGCTGTCGCTGAACGCGCTCTGGAAAAAGGCATCAAAGATGTTTCCTTTGACCGTTCCGGGTTCCAATATCATGGTCGTGTCCAGGCACTGGCAGATGCTGCCCGTGAAGCTGGCCTTCAGTTCTAAGGTAGAGGTGTAAGATGGCTCACATCGAAAAACAAGCTGGCGAACTGCAGGAAAAGCTGATCGCGGTAAACCGCGTATCTAAAACCGTTAAAGGTGGTCGTATTTTCTCCTTCACAGCTCTGACTGTCGTTGGCGATGGTAACGGTCGCGTTGGTTTTGGTTACGGTAAAGCGCGTGAAGTTCCAGCAGCGATCCAGAAAGCGATGGAAAAAGCCCGTCGCAATATGATTAACGTCGCGCTGAACCACGGCACCCTGCAGCACCCGGTTAAGGGTACTCACACGGGTTCTCGTGTATTCATGCAGCCGGCTTCCGAAGGTACCGGTATCATCGCCGGTGGTGCAATGCGCGCCGTTCTGGAAGTCGCTGGGGTTCGTAACGTTCTGGCTAAAGCGTATGGTTCCACTAACCCGATTAACGTGGTTCGTGCAACTATCGACGGTCTGGAAAACATGAAGTCCCCGGATATGGTCGCTGCCAAGCGTGGTAAATCCGTTGAAGAAATTCTGGGGAAATAAACCATGGCAAAGACTATTAAAATTACTCAAACCCGCAGTGCAATCGGTCGTCTGCCGAAACACAAGGCAACGCTGCTTGGCCTGGGTCTGCGTCGTATTGGTCACACCGTAGAGCGCGAGGATACTCCTGCTGTTCGTGGTATGGTCAACGCGGTTTCCTTCATGGTTAAAGTTGAGGAGTAAGAGATGCGTTTAAATACTCTGTCTCCGGCCGAAGGCTCCAAAAAGGCGGGTAAACGCCTGGGTCGTGGTATCGGTTCTGGCCTCGGTAAAACCGGTGGTCGTGGTCACAAAGGTCAGAAATCTCGTTCTGGCGGTGGCGTACGTCGCGGTTTCGAGGGTGGTCAGATGCCTCTGTACCGTCGTCTGCCGAAATTCGGCTTCACCTCTCGTAAAGCGATGATCACCGCAGAGATCCGTCTCTCTGATCTGGCTCACGTAGAAGGCGATGTAGTAGACCTGAACGCGCTGAAAGCGGCTAACATTATCGGTGTCCAGATCGAGTTCGCGAAAGTGATCCTGTCTGGTGAGGTAACTCGTCCGGTAACTGTTCGTGGCCTGCGTGTGACTAAAGGTGCTCGTGCTGCTATCGAAGCTGCTGGCGGTAAAATTGAGGAATAAGTAGCAGATGGCTAAACAACCGGGATTAGATTTTCAAAGTGCCAAAGGTGGCCTTGGCGAACTGAAACGCAGACTTCTGTTTGTGGTCGGTGCGCTGATAGTGTTCCGTATTGGCTCTTTTATTCCGATCCCTGGTATTGATGCCGCTGTACTTGCCAAACTGCTTGAGCAACAGCGAGGCACCATCATTGAAATGTTCAACATGTTCTCTGGTGGTGCTCTCAGCCGTGCTTCTATCTTTGCATTGGGGATTATGCCGTATATCTCGGCATCAATCATCGTGCAGCTGCTGACGGTGGTTTATCAACCGCTGGCGGAACTGAAGAAAGAAGGGGAGTCTGGTCGTCGTAAGATCAGCCAGTACACCCGCTACGGTACTCTGGTGCTGGCGATATTCCAGTCGATCGGTATTGCTACCGGTCTGCCGAATATGCCTGGTATGCAGGGCCTGGTGATTAATCCAGGCTTTGCATTCTATTTCACTGCTGTTGTTAGTCTGGTCACAGGGACTATGTTCCTGATGTGGCTCGGCGAACAGATCACTGAACGCGGTATCGGTAACGGTATCTCGATCATTATCTTCGCCGGTATCGTTGCGGGACTCCCGCCGGCCATCGCCCATACTATCGAGCAAGCGCGTCAAGGCGACCTGCACTTCCTCCTGTTGCTGTTGGTTGCAGTATTAGTATTTGCAGTGACCTTCTTTGTTGTATTCGTTGAACGTGGTCAACGCCGCATTGTGGTAAACTACGCGAAACGTCAACAGGGTCGTCGTGTCTATGCTGCACAGAGCACACATTTACCGCTGAAAGTGAATATGGCGGGGGTAATCCCGGCAATCTTCGCTTCCAGTATTATACTGTTCCCGGCAACCATCACGTCATGGTTCGGGGGTGGTACTGGTTGGAACTGGCTGACAACAATTTCGCTGTATTTGCAGCCTGGGCAACCGCTTTATGTGTTACTCTATGCGTCTGCAATCATCTTCTTCTGTTTCTTCTACACGGCGTTGGTTTTCAACCCGCGTGAAACAGCAGATAACCTGAAGAAGTCCGGTGCATTTGTACCAGGAATTCGTCCGGGAGAGCAAACGGCGAAGTATATCGATAAAGTGATGACTCGCCTGACTCTGGTTGGTGCGTTGTACATTACTTTTATCTGCCTGATCCCGGAGTTCATGCGTGACGCGATGAAAGTGCCGTTCTACTTCGGTGGGACCTCGCTGCTTATCGTTGTTGTCGTGATTATGGACTTTATGGCTCAAGTGCAAACTCTGATGATGTCCAGTCAGTATGAGTCTGCATTGAAGAAGGCGAACCTGAAAGGCTACGGCCGCTAAAACTGGTCGCCCGAGAAGTTACGGAGAGTAAAAATGAAAGTTCGTGCTTCCGTCAAGAAATTATGCCGTAACTGCAAAATCGTTAAGCGTGATGGCGTCATCCGTGTGATTTGCAGTGCCGAGCCGAAGCATAAACAGCGCCAAGGCTGATTTTTTCGCATATTTTTCTTGCAAAGTTGGATTGAGCTGGCTAGATTAGCCAGCCAATCTTTTGTATGTCTGTACGTTTCCATTTGAGTATCCTGAAAACGGGCTTTTCAGCATGGTGCGTACATATTAAATAGTAGGAGTGCATAGTGGCCCGTATAGCAGGCATTAACATTCCTGATCACAAACATACCGTAATCGCTTTAACCGCTATTTTCGGTATCGGCAAAACCCGTTCTAAAGCCATCTGCGCTGAAACGGGCATCGCTGAAAATGTTAAGATCAGTGAGCTGTCTGAAGAACAAATTGATATTCTGCGTGAAGCAGTAGGTAAATTTGTCGTTGAAGGTGATCTGCGCCGTGAAATCACCCTGAGCATCAAGCGTCTGATGGACCTTGGTTGCTACCGTGGTTTGCGTCATCGTCGTGGTCTCCCGGTTCGCGGTCAGCGTACCAAGACCAACGCACGTACCCGTAAGGGTCCGCGTAAACCGATCAAGAAATAATCGGGGTGATTGAATAATGGCAAAGGCACCAATTCGTGCACGTAAGCGTGTAAGAAAACAAGTCTCTGACGGCGTGGCTCATATCCATGCTTCTTTTAACAACACCATCGTTACCATTACTGATCGTCAGGGTAACGCACTGGGTTGGGCAACAGCCGGTGGTTCCGGTTTCCGTGGTTCTCGCAAATCCACTCCGTTCGCAGCTCAGGTTGCAGCAGAGCGTTGCGCAGAAGCCGTAAAAGAATACGGCATCAAGAATCTGGAAGTTATGGTCAAAGGTCCGGGTCCGGGTCGCGAATCTACCATTCGTGCACTGAACGCCGCTGGTTTCCGCATCACTAATATTACTGATGTGACTCCGATCCCTCATAACGGTTGTCGTCCGCCGAAAAAACGTCGCGTATAACGCTGCGTTTTCCAGGTTAGTTGGAGAAAGAAAATGGCAAGATATTTGGGTCCTAAGCTCAAGCTGAGCCGTCGTGAGGGCACCGACTTATTCCTTAAGTCTGGCGTTCGCGCGATCGATACCAAGTGTAAAATTGAACAAGCTCCTGGCCAGCACGGTGCGCGTAAGCCGCGTCTGTCTGACTATGGTGTGCAGTTGCGTGAAAAGCAAAAAGTTCGCCGTATGTACGGTGTGCTGGAGCGTCAGTTCCGTAACTACTATAAAGAAGCAGCACGTCTGAAAGGCAACACCGGTGAAAACCTGTTGGCTCTGCTGGAAGGTCGTCTGGACAACGTTGTATACCGTATGGGCTTCGGCGCCACTCGTGCTGAAGCACGCCAGCTGGTTAGCCACAAAGCGATTATGGTAAACGGTCGTGTTGTTAACATCGCTTCTTATCAGGTTAAAGCGAATGACGTTGTCAGCATTCGTGAGAAAGCGAAAAAGCAATCTCGCGTGAAAGCCGCTCTGGAGCTGGCTGAGCAGCGTGAAAAGCCAACCTGGCTGGAAGTTGATGCTGGCAAGATGGAAGGTACGTTCAAGCGTCAGCCGGAGCGTTCTGATCTGTCTGCGGACATTAACGAACACCTGATCGTCGAGCTTTACTCCAAGTAAAGCTTAGTACCAAAGAGAGGACACAATGCAGGGTTCTGTGACAGAGTTTCTAAAACCGCGCCTGGTCGATATCGAGCAAGTGAGTTCGACGCACGCCAAGGTGACCCTTGAGCCTTTAGAGCGTGGCTTCGGCCATACTCTGGGTAACGCACTGCGCCGTATTCTGCTCTCATCGATGCCGGGTTGCGCGGTGACCGAGGTTGAGATTGATGGTGTACTGCACGAGTACAGCACCAAAGAAGGCGTTCAGGAAGACATCCTTGAAATCCTGCTCAACCTGAAAGGGCTGGCGGTGAGAGTTCAGGGTAAAGATGAAGTCATCCTTACTTTGAATAAATCTGGCATTGGCCCTGTGACCGCAGCCGACATTACCCACGACGGTGATGTCGAAATCGTCAAGCCGCAGCACGTGATTTGCCACCTGACTGATGAGAACGCTGCTATCAGCATGCGTATCAAAGTTCAGCGCGGTCGCGGTTATGTGCCGGCTTCTGCCCGAATTCATTCGGAAGAAGATGAGCGCCCAATCGGCCGTCTGCTGGTCGACGCCTGCTACAGCCCTGTAGAGCGTATTGCCTACAATGTTGAAGCTGCGCGTGTAGAACAGCGTACCGACCTGGACAAGCTGGTCATCGAAATGGAAACCAACGGCACAATCGATCCTGAAGAGGCGATTCGTCGTGCGGCAACCATCCTGGCTGAACAACTGGAAGCTTTTGTTGACTTACGTGATGTACGTCAGCCAGAAGTGAAAGAAGAGAAACCAGAATTCGATCCGATCCTGCTGCGCCCTGTTGACGATCTGGAATTGACTGTCCGCTCTGCTAACTGCCTCAAGGCAGAAGCTATCCACTATATCGGTGATCTGGTACAGCGTACCGAGGTTGAGTTGCTGAAAACGCCGAACCTGGGTAAAAAATCTCTTACTGAGATTAAAGACGTGCTGGCTTCCCGTGGACTGTCTCTGGGCATGCGCCTGGAAAACTGGCCACCAGCAAGCATTGCTGACGAGTAACCGGATCACAGGTTAAGGTTTTACTGAGAAGGATAAGGTCATGCGCCATCGTAAGAGTGGTCGTCAACTGAACCGCAACAGCAGCCATCGCCAGGCTATGTTCCGTAACATGGCAGGTTCGCTGGTTCGTCATGAAATCATCAAGACGACCCTGCCGAAAGCGAAAGAACTGCGTCGCGTAGTTGAGCCGCTGATTACTCTTGCCAAGACTGATAGCGTTGCTAATCGTCGTCTGGCATTCGCCCGTACTCGTGATAACGAGATCGTGGCAAAACTGTTTAACGAGCTGGGCCCGCGTTTCGCGAGCCGCGCCGGTGGTTACACTCGCATTCTGAAGTGTGGCTTCCGTGCAGGCGACAACGCGCCGATGGCATACATCGAGCTGGTTGATCGTGCTGAGCCGAAAGCAGAAGCTGCTGCAGAGTAATCTGTAGTAACGTAAAAAAACCCGCCCCGGCGGGTTTTTTTATATCTACCCCATCCCCACTTCACTACAATATCTGTACTCTTTTTGTTCATCCCCCGGAGCCGTAGAATGTGGTTACTGGATCAGTGGGCAGAACGCCATATCCTCGATGCCCAAACCAAAGGCGAGTTCGATAATTTACCCGGTAGCGGCGTGCCGCTAACGCTCGATGACGATTCGCATGTACCGACCGAGCTGCGGGCAGGCTATCGCCTTCTGAAGAATGCAGGGTGTCTTCCCCCGGAGCTGGAGCAGCGCAAAGAAGCGGTGGCTCTGGCAGACTTGCTGAAGGGGGTCCGTCAGGACGACCCGCGGCATGCCGAACTCAGCAAGCGCCTCGCTCTGCTCGAGCTTAAGCTGCGTCAGGCAGGACTGAACACCGACTTTTTACGCGGTGAGTACGCCGATGCGTTGCTGCACAAAATTAATCAGGAGTGAATATGTATCGTATTGGTGAGCTGGCAAAACTGGCTGATGTGACGCCAGATACCATCCGTTATTATGAAAAACAGCAAATGATGGATCATGACGTGCGCACTGAGGGGGGATTTCGTCTTTACTCGGATAACGATCTACAGCGTTTGCGCTTTATTCGCTATGCCCGTCAGCTGGGCTTTACTCTGGAAGCGATCCGCGAATTATTGTCGATCCGTATCGATCCGGAGCATCACACCTGTCAGGAGTCGAAAGGGATCGTTCAGGCGCGATTAAGCGAAGTTGAGGCGCGGATCAACGAGCTACAAACGATGCGTCGCTCTCTGCAACGGCTCAATGATGCCTGCTGCGGCACAGCTCACAGCAGCGTTTACTGTTCGATCCTCGAGGCCCTTGAGCAAGGCGCCAGCAACGGCAATACCGGGCGTTGATTTTTTGTGCGCGCGGATCTACACTCGCGCGGAATTCACACATCCACTGGAGTTACTATGAGTCGCTATCAGCATACCAAAGGACAAATTAAAGATAACGCCATTGAGGCACTTCTCCACGATCCATTATTCAGGCAGCGCGTAGAGAAGAATAAGAAAGGGAAAGGAAGCTATCAACGTAAAGATAAACATGCAGCAAGGAATGACCGGGAGGCCAGTGGCAAGCAAGCGAATCGCTTTTTTACCACTGGCCTTCTGCTTTCACTACTGATTAAGAACGGTTGTTTTGTTCTTTCAGCAGATCGCGAATTTCGCTCAGCAGGACTTCTTCTTTAGAGGGCGCTGGCGGTGCCGCCGGAGCCTCTTCTTTCTTACGATTTAACTTATTCATCAGTTTAATCGCCATGAAAATGGCAAATGCGACGATGATGAAATCGAAAACGTTCTGAATAAACACCCCGTAGTGCATCACCACTGCCGGTACATCACCCTGGGCATCGCGCAGCGTGACGGCAAACTGTTTAAAATCGATCCCGCCAATCAACAGGCCGAGCGGCGGCATAATAATATCCGCGACCAACGACGAAACAATTTTACCGAATGCTGCACCGATGATCACACCCACTGCCAAATCGACAACGTTCCCGCGCATCGCGAATTCGCGAAACTCTTTTAAAAAACTCATTTTATTCTCCTTGAGCCAGCTGACGTTGTAAGTTTAACAAATGTATTTTCATTTGCCATTCCCCGTAGAGCGTTACAGGAAAATATTAACCTTTGAATAATAAGGGATAATACAAGGCGCCTGTTCGACGCCCTGGGAATTACAGGAAGAAGGGGCTTGGCTGGAACAGCCTTTCTACATCGGAAATAAACTTTTTATCAGTCAAAAACATGATCACATGATCGCCCTGCTCGATCCGCAGATTATTATTGGCGATCATTACGTCATTCCCGCGCACGACGGCGCCGATGATCGTGCCTGGCGGAAGTTTGATCTCATCGATCGACCGCCCGACCACCCGCGAGGTGCTCTCATCGCCGTGTGCCACTGCTTCGATCGCTTCCGCAACGCCGCGGCGCAGGGAGGAGACGCCGACAATATCGGCTTTACGGACATGGCTGAGGAGGGCGGAAATCGTGGCCTGCTGAGGCGATATCGCGATATCAATGACGCTACCCTGAACCAGATCCACATAGGCTCTGCGCTGGATCAGCACCATGACTTTTTTGGCCCCCATTCGCTTGGCCAGCATCGCAGACATGATGTTTGCTTCGTCATCGTTAGTGACGGCAATAAACAGGTCCACCTGGTCAATATGCTCTTCGGCCAGCAGCTCCTGATCCGATGCATCACCGTAGAAGACGATAGTATGCTGCAGTTTTTCTGCCAGCTCAGCGGCTCGCTGCTGATTGCGCTCGATAAGCTTAACACTGTAGTCTTTTTCCAGCTTATGAGCCAGGCCCGCGCCAATATTGCCGCCGCCGACCAACATGATGCGTTTGTAAGGTTTCTCCAGACGCTGGAGTTCGCTCATGACCGCACGAATATGCTGCGAGGCGGCAATAAAGAAGACTTCATCGCCGGCCTCGACAATCGTCGAACCCTGTGGGCGGATGGGGCGATCGTGGCGGAAAATGGCGGCCACGCGCGTATCGATATGCGGCATATGCTCACGCATGGTGGACAACGCATTCCCCACCAGCGGACCACCGTAATAGGCTTTCACCACGGCGAGGCTGACTTTACCTTCGGCGAAGTTCACGACCTGCAGCGCGCCGGGATATTCTATCAGGCGATGAATATTGTCGATGACCAGCTGTTCCGGAGCGATTAAGTGATCGATGGGCACAGCTTCAGAATTGAAGAGCTTTTCCGCATCGCGGACGTAATCAGGCGCACGAATACGGGCTATACGGTTTGGCGTATTGAATAATGAATAGGCGACCTGACAGGCCACCATGTTGGTTTCATCCGAACTGGTGACCGCCACCAGCATATCGGCATCATCGGCTCCTGCCTCGCGCAGTACGCGGGGGTGAGAACCGTGCCCCTGGACGACACGCAGGTCGAACTTATCCTGCAGGCTGCGCAGACGGTCGCCATTGGTATCAACCAGCGTAATATCATTGTTCTCGCCGACGAGGTTCTCCGCCAGCGTGCCGCCGACCTGGCCGGCGCCCAGAATAATAATCTTCATCTGCAGTGATCCATTAGTTCCGACGTTTGATTAGCTTAGCGTAAAAGAAGCCATCGCCTTCTTCCGCACCCGGCAGATTTTGCTGTCCCGGGCTTGCCGGCGTACCGGTTGCGTGAAGCTCTGCATCCGGGGTCCGCGCGAGGAACGCGGCAATTTGCTGACTATTCTCTTCCGGCAGAATAGAACAGGTAGCGTAAACCAACGTGCCGCCTGGCTTCAGATGCCCCCAGATGGCATTGAGGATCTCGGCCTGCAGCTGGGCTAAATCGCCGATATCCCGATCCCGGCGCAGCCATTTGATATCCGGGTGGCGGCGGATAACGCCGGTGGCGGAACAGGGGGCATCCAGCAGAATACGATCGAACTGCTCGCCGCCACACCACTGCTCAGGGAAGCGACCATCGCCCTGTTTGACTTCGGCTTTCATGCCCAGCCGTTTCAGGTTGTCATAGACGCGGGAAAGACGCTGTTCATCAATGTCCACCGCCATGACCTCAGCCTGGGGAGCGACTTCCAGAATATGCGTCGTCTTGCCGCCCGGCGCGGCGCAGAGATCGAGAATGCGCTCGCCGTTTTCCGGCTGCAGATAGCGCATGCAGCCCTGGGCCGAGGCATCCTGAACGGTTACCCATCCTTCGGCAAAACCCGGCAACGCATGGACCGGGGCAGGGGTGGCCAGACGCACGGCGTCGGGATAGTCAGGGTGGGTGAAGCCCTCTAAGCCGGCCTCTTTAAGCAGAGCAAGCCATTCGTCTCGGGAATGATGGTTGCGGTTAACGCGCAGCCACATCGGCGGGCGTTGGTTGTTCGCATCGACGATCTCCTGCCATTGTTGCGGCCAGGCCTGCTGCAGACGCTTCAGCAGCCATTTGGGATGAAGGTAGCGGTTTTCCTGCCCGGCGAATTCTGCCAGTAGCTCTTCCTGCTGGCGCTGAAACTGGCGTAACACCCCATTGATCAGCCCTTTAAGCTGCGGGCGCTTAATCGCCACCGCGCCTTCTACCGTTTCAGCCAGCGCGGCGTGCGGAGGGATGCGGGTGTAGAGTAACTGATAGAGCCCAACCATAATCAGAAAGTGCACGGTGCGCTGTTTGCCGGTCATCGGACGCGCCATCAGCTTGCTGATAAGCCACTCCAGCTGGCTGAGCGTACGCAGTACGCCAAAACACAGCTCCTGCAGCAGCGCTTTGTCTTTATCGCTGACTTTTTGCTGTAGAGGGGGCAGGACGTTGCTTAAAGACTGACCTTTTTCAACGACTTGCTCGATAGCCTGGGCGGCCAGGCTGCGTAAATTTATATTCTTTTTCATAAGCGCAAAAATAAAAATGCCCGGCGAACCCGGGCTTCAGAAGAGACGACCGTCAGGCGAGACGGGTGCCAGGAGTAAACCACTCCCGGCGGGAATTGAGTAAATCCTGGGCGCTCATCGCTTTTTTACCCGCAGGCTGTAGCGACTCCAGACTGAGGATCCCATCGCCCGTGGCGACCTGGATACCCTGTTTGGTTGCTGCCACGATAGTACCCGGTTCGGCATGCGCAGCTTCGGCAATGACCGATGCCCGCCACACTTTTAGCGGCTGCCCGTCAATTTCCAGCCAACTCATTGGCCACGGATTAAAGGCGCGGATGCAGCGCTCCAGCTGTGCGGCAGAAAGCGACCAGTCGATGCGAGCTTCTTCTTTACTCAGCTTCTCGGCGTGGCACACCAGCGATTCATCCTGTACTTCAGGCTGTGCGGTGCCGTTGGCCAGCTGGGCTAAGGTTGCCAGCAGACCTTGAGGGCCGAGCTCGGCCAGCTTATCGTACAGGCTGCCGCTGGTATCCTCTGCGGTAATGGGGCAGGAAAGCTTATACAGCATATCACCCGTATCAAGGCCGACGTCCATCTGCATGATGGTTACGCCTGTTTCGCAATCCCCCGCCCACAGCGAACGCTGGATCGGCGCTGCGCCACGCCAGCGCGGTAGCAGGGAGCCGTGAACGTTGATGCAGCCCAGACGGGGCATCTCCAGCACCGCTTTCGGGAGAATCAAACCGTACGCCACCACCACCATGATATCGGCGCCGAGATCGGCGACTAATTGTTGGTTGTCCTGCGGACGCAGGGAAGATGGCTGGAATACAGGTAAGTTATGGGCTTCAGCCAGCACCTTTACCGGGCTCGGCATCAATTTTTTGCCGCGGCCAGCAGGACGGTCTGGCTGAGTGAATACGCCAACAACCTGATGTTCAGACGACAACAGCGCGTCAAGATGACGCGCTGCAAAATCGGGGGTGCCGGCGAAAATGATACGTAGTGATTGTGACACGGTATTCCTTGTTATCAGGCACGGGAACGTAAACGATCCAGTTTCTCAACCTTCTGACGAATGCGCTGTTGTTTGAGCGGTGACAGATAATCAATAAACAGTTTGCCGACCAGATGATCCATCTCATGCTGAATACAGATAGCCAGCAGGCCATCGGCCTCTAGTTCAAATGGCTTACCGTCGCGATCCAGCGCTCGGATCTTCACTTTTTCCGCACGCGGCACCAGGGCGCGCTGTTCCGGAATCGACAGGCAGCCTTCTTCGATGCCCGTTTCGCCATCTTTTTCCAGCAGCTCCGGGTTGATTAACACCAGCTGCTCTTCACGATTTTCCGACACATCAATAACGATAATGCGCTGATGGATATCGACCTGGGTCGCGGCCAGACCAATGCCCTCCTCAGCGTACATGGTGTCGAACATATCATCGACGATACGCTGAATTTCCGCATTCACTTCTTTGACCGGCTCGGCGACTTTGCGAAGGCGCTCGTCCGGAATATGTAACACTTGCAAAACTGCCATAAAGTTCCAGAGTCGTATTCAGGAGTTGATAAGATTATTAGCTCTATTCTAGACAAAACACCCTGCAATTGACAGTCTCACTGTCCAATCGCAAAGATTGTCAATACCGCTTATGGCAGGGGGTAAGGATGACGCCCGACGAGATTTGGCTGCGGCTGATGAAGGTCAGTAACTTGTATGGCGACAGAATGCTGAAGATCGCACAGCGCTTATGCGCAGCCGCCAGCGTTGATCGCGAAGCGCTGCATGCTGTTGGGATGTCCGCGGCGCAAGCAACGTTATTTTTTCGGCTGGACGGGCGTGAGCTTGACGAGACGCGGCGCTGGCTGGAGCACCCGGAACATCATCTGTTACGGGCCGACGATCCGCGCTTTCCGTTTCGGCTAAGGGCCATCGCTGATTACCCCGGTGCGTTGTTGGTCAGCGGCGATCCCGCTCTGCTTCACAGCGCGCAGCTTGCCGTTATTGGTAGTCGCCTGCATTCCTGGTATGGCGCTCGCTGGGGGAAACTGTTCAGCGAAACGTTGGCGCGTAAAGGAATGACTATCACCAGTGGGCTGGCGTTAGGCATTGATGGCGTAGCGCATCGCGGCGCGCTCTCGGCCGAGGGCAAAACCATCGCGGTACTGGGCAACGGACTGGGTAAGGTTTATCCGCGGCGCCATGCAAGCCTCGCCCAGCAGATCATCGATAATGGCGGTGCGCTGGTGTCTGAATTTCCACTAATAACGCCGCCGCTTCCCGCGCATTTCCCCAGGCGCAACCGGATTATCAGCGGCCTGAGCCTGGGCGTGTTGGTGGTTGAGGCGGCATTGCGAAGCGGCTCGCTGGTTACCGTCCGCTGTGCTCTGGAGCAGGGAAGGGATGTGTTTGCCCTGCCTGGGCCGATAGGCAATCCGGGATCGGAAGGCCCACACTGGTTAATTAAGCAAGGCGCGGTGCCGGTGACCTCGCCAGAGGATATTGTGGAATACTGGCACAACGAGCTGACCTGGCTAACTGATACGTCTGATTCGATAAATAATTGCGCCGATCAGCCGTCTGTAGCATTGCCATTTCCGGAGCTCCTGGCTAACGTAGGAGATGAGGTAACACCTGTTGACGTTGTCGCTGAACGTGCCGGCCAATCTGTGCCAGTAACCGTAGCTCAGCTACTTGAACTGGAGTTAGCAGGCTGGATCGCAGCTGTACCCGGCGGCTATGTCCGATTAAGGAGGGCAAGCCATGTTCGACGTACTCATGTATTTGTTTGAAACTTACATCCATAGCGAAGCAGAAATGCGCGTGGATCAGGACAAACTGACGCGGGATCTTACCGACGCAGGTTTTGAGCGGGAAGATATCTATAACGCGTTAATGTGGCTCGAGAAACTGGCTGATTATCAGGAAGGTCTCGTTGAACCCATGCAGCTCGCTTCCGACCCGCTGTCGCTTCGGGTATATACCGAAGAGGAGTGCCAGCGTCTGGATGCCAGTTGCCGGGGATTTTTACTCTTCCTCGAGCAGATTCAGGTGTTGAACCTCGAAACGCGAGAAATGGTGATAGAGCGCGTACTGGCGCTGGATACGGCAGAATTTGAGCTGGAGGACCTGAAATGGGTCATCCTGATGGTACTGTTCAATATTCCGGGCTGTGAAAACGCCTATCAGCAAATGGAAGAATTACTCTTCGAAGTAAATGAAGGTATGCTGCATTAATCTTTTTGCAGCAACATCGAGTTGTTATGACCAAATCAGCACTGTTTTCGGTGCGTAAAAATGAGCCCTGCCCGCAGTGCGGGGCTGAACTGGTGATCCGTTCCGGGAAACATGGCCCGTTTCTCGGCTGTTCGCATTATCCGGACTGTGACTATATCCGTCCCCTGAAAAGTCAGGCGGACGGGCATGTCGTTAAGGTGCTGGAGGGGCAAGCATGCCCATCGTGCGGCGCGGTTATGGTGCTACGCCAGGGGCGTTTTGGGATGTTCATTGGCTGTAGCCGCTATCCGGAATGCGAACATACCGAGCTAATTGATAAACCAGATGAGACGGCTATTGCTTGCCCGCAGTGCGGACAAGGCCATCTGGTCCAGCGTCGTTCCCGTTTCGGTAAAACCTTTCACTCCTGCGATCGCTATCCTGATTGCCAGTTCGTTATCAATTTTAAACCGGTGGCGGGCGAATGCCCTGAATGCCATTACCCGCTGTTAATAGAAAAGAAGACGGCGCAGGGGCTCAGACGCTTCTGTGCCAGTAAACAATGTGGAAAGCCGATCCCGGCGGAATAAATCAGTGAACAATAACCTGCCCTCAGAAGCCGTCGCCCATGCCGTGGCGGTCCTGAATAATGAACATGTCATCGCCTATCCCACGGAAGCTGTTTTTGGCGTCGGCTGCGACCCTGACAGCGAAACGGCCGTTATGCGTCTGCTGGAGCTGAAGCAGCGTCCTGTTGAGAAGGGATTGATCCTTATCGCCGCTAGCTTTGAGCAGCTGAAGCCCTATATTGATGATTCTCGGTTAAGTGACTCGCAGCGGGCAGCGATCTTTTCCTGCTGGCCAGGACCGGTGACGTTTGTATTCCCGGCTCGTCCTGAAACGCCACGCTGGCTGACGGGTCGTTTTGATTCGCTGGCCGTACGCGTAACCAACCATCCGCTGGTGATTGAATTGTGCGAAGCCTACGGAAAACCGCTGGTCTCGACGAGCGCCAATCTCACCGGTCAACCGCCTTGCCGCACTACCGCAGAGGTCCGTGCTCAGTTTGGTGACAGCTTCCCGGTCGTGGATGGCGCTACGGGCGGACGTCAAAATCCATCTGAAATACGTGATGCCCTGACGGGTGAACTGTTCCGCCAGGGGTGAATCATGGAAACCTACGCTGTTTTTGGTAATCCGATTGCGCACAGCAAGTCGCCTTCTATTCACCACCTTTTTGCCCGCCAGTTAGGGATTACCCATCCTTATGGACGTGTGCTGGCGCCGCTGGACGATTTTGTCTCTTCTCTGAATCAGTTTTTTGCGGAAGGAGGAAAGGGCGCCAACGTTACCGTTCCTTTCAAAGAAGAAGCCTTTGCGCGCGCGGATGAACTGACAGAACGCGCTGCGCTGGCGGGAGCGGTGAATACCCTGAAACGTCTGGAAGATGGGCGTTTGCTGGGCGACAACACGGATGGTATTGGTCTTCTGAGCGATCTGGAGCGTCTGGGATTCATTAAGCCACGCCAGCGGATCCTGCTTATCGGTGCCGGTGGCGCATCACGTGGGGTACTGCTGCCGCTGTTGTCGCTGGGGTGCGCTGTGACGATCGTCAATCGCACCTATGCTCGTGCCCATGAGTTAGCCACGCTCTTCGCCCATACCGGCAGCGTCAGCGCACGGGAAATGGATACCTTAGCCGGGGAAACTTTCGATCTGATCGTCAATGCAACATCCAGTGGGATAGAGGGTGATGTGCCGGCTATCCCGGCGTCTGTTGTTAACCCCGACGTGTATTGCTATGACATGTTTTACCAGAAAGGGGCGACGCCATTTCTTCAGTGGTGCCAGCAGCATGGCGCAACCCACTGCGCTGACGGGCTGGGAATGCTGGTGGCGCAAGCCGCCCATGCTGTTCTGCTATGGCACGGCGTCCTGCCGGCTATCACCCCGGTTATAGAAAAGCTGCAACAGGAACTGAATGCATGAATCAGGCGATTCAGTTTCCCGATCGGGAATCATGGGATGCCGAACGGCAGGGCGTGGTTTTTCCCGCGCTGGTGAATGGGATGCAATTAACCTGCGTAATTTCAGGGCAGATCCTGCAGCAGCGTTTTGGCGCAGAGGGGCCAGCGCAGTGGCTGGCCGCATTCCGGGAACATCGTTGGGATCTTGAGGAAGAGGCTGAGGCATTGATCCGCGATAATCAGGAGGATGCTCAGGGTTGGGTCTGGCTCTCCTGATCCAGATATTCATCTTTCCATTTCACATAGTTATTTGCTGAATATTTTAGGCCTTCCCGCTCCGCCTCTGTCAGGGGGCGGATCTGTTTGACCGGATTGCCAAAGTAAAGGAAGCCGCTTTCAAGCTGTTTATTCTGCGGCACCAGACTTCCCGCGCCAATCATGACGTCATCACCAACCACGACACCATCTAACAAGATCGAACCCATACCAACCAGCACGCGGTTGCCGATAGTGCAGCCGTGCAGCATCACTTTGTGACCAACCGTCACATCCTCTCCAATGATCAGTGGATTTCCCTCAGGCTTGTAAGAGGATCTATGGGTCACGTGTAGAACGCTGCCGTCCTGAATATTGCTACGTTGACCTATCGACACGAAATTGACGTCGCCGCGAATGGCGACCAGAGGCCAGACGCTGACGTCATCGGCAATTCTGACATCACCGATGACGACGCTGGATGCGTCAATCATGACGCGAAGACCGATTTGCGGGAAAAATGTTTTATAGGGACGCAGGTGAGCAGACATGTTGACCTCAAAAATACGGGAGCGTAAGAAGACTTTGGTGGCTTTTATCTCGCTCTGCAACCCCTGAAAACGGTGAAAATTGAGCAAATCGCGCAATTACACGGCGAAAAGGGTGAAAAATCACCATTCAGAAAAAAAGATCGAAAAAAGGCTTGTGCAAAAAAATGGGATCCCTATAATGCGCTCCCACTGACACGGCAGATGTGAATCACTTCACACAAACAGCCGGTTCGGTTGAAGAGAAAA
>NZ_JBEAHA010000024.1:0-34225 GCF_040061975.1 Klebsiella sp. GG_Kp146 | reverse complement strand
TGTTTGTGTGAAGTGATTCACATCTGCCGTGTCGATGGAGGCGCATTATAGGGAGTTCTCGAGCGCCCGCAATAGAAAAATGGCAGAAAAATGACTGACTGCTGCATTCCCCAGCAAAACCCCGCTTTATACCTCTTTACACACAGAATTATCCACAGGAGAGCGTCAAAACATGACCGCACGCCCCGCGGATCGGCAGCTATATAGAAGGAGAACCATCGGCCTAAAGAGAAAGATAAAAATTCGCGAGCGTTGCGCAAACGTTTTCGTTACAATGCCGCGCTATGACACGGATGCCCGGTTGGGTGCGTTAGGTGAGTTTTTAGGCAAAAACTCACCTAACGCTCTCTGTAATGTTCAAATCCTGGGGATTTAATACCATGCAACAACGTCGTCCAGTCCGCCGCGCTCTGCTCAGTGTTTCTGACAAGGCCGGTATCGTCGAATTCGCGCAGGCGCTTTCCGCTCGTGGTGTCGAGCTGCTGTCCACCGGCGGCACCGCCCGCCTGCTGGCAGATAAAGGCCTGCCGGTAACCGAAGTCTCTGACTACACCGGTTTCCCGGAAATGATGGATGGACGCGTGAAGACCCTGCATCCGAAAGTACACGGCGGCATCCTCGGTCGTCGCGGTCAGGATGATGGCATCATGCAGCAGCACGGTATCGCGCCTATTGATATGGTGGTCGTTAACCTCTATCCGTTTGCCCAAACCGTCGCTCGTGAAGGCTGCTCGCTGGAAGACGCGGTGGAAAACATCGATATCGGCGGCCCAACCATGGTCCGCTCCGCGGCGAAGAACCACAAAGATGTCGCCATCGTGGTGAAGAGCAGCGACTACACCGCCATCATTAATGAAATGGACGCCAACGAAGGCTCCCTGACGCTGGACACCCGCTTCGACCTCGCCATTAAAGCCTTCGAACACACCGCCGCGTACGACAGCATGATCGCCAACTACTTCGGCAGCATGGTTCCGGCCTATCACGGCGAAAGCAAAGAAGCCGCTGGCCGCTTCCCACGCACCCTGAATCTGAACTTCATTAAGAAGCAGGATATGCGCTACGGCGAAAACAGCCACCAGCAGGCTGCCTTCTATATAGAAGAGAATGTCAAAGAAGCTTCCGTGGCAACCGCTACCCAGCTGCAGGGTAAAGCGCTCTCCTATAACAATATTGCCGATACCGATGCGGCGCTGGAGTGCGTGAAAGAGTTCAACGAACCGGCCTGCGTGATCGTTAAGCACGCTAACCCGTGCGGCGTTGCCGTCAGCGACTCGATCCTTGACGCCTACGATCGCGCATACAAAACCGACCCGACCTCCGCGTTCGGCGGCATCATCGCCTTCAACCGCGAGCTGGATGCCGACACCGCGCAGGCGATCATCTCTCGCCAGTTTGTCGAGGTGATCATCGCCCCGTCCGCCAGCGAAGAAGCGCTGAAAATCACTGCCGCGAAGCAGAACGTCCGCGTACTGACCTGCGGTCAGTGGGAAGCGCGCGTTGCCGGTCTCGATTTCAAACGTGTCAACGGCGGCCTGCTGGTTCAGGACCGCGATCTCGGTATGGTCACCGCAGGCGAACTGCGCGTGGTCAGTAAACGTCAGCCGAGCGAGCAAGAGCTGCGCGATGCGCTGTTCTGCTGGAAAGTGGCGAAATTCGTCAAATCCAACGCCATCGTGTATGCCAAAGACAATATGACCATCGGCATAGGCGCCGGCCAGATGAGCCGCGTCTACTCGGCGAAAATTGCCGGGATTAAAGCCGGTGACGAAGGTCTGGAAGTGAAAGGCTCCGCCATGGCCTCCGATGCCTTCTTCCCGTTCCGCGATGGGATTGACGCCGCGGCTGCGGTCGGCATCACCTGCGTTATCCAGCCGGGCGGCTCTATCCGCGACGACGAAGTGATTGCCGCCGCTGACGAACACGGCATCGCCATGATCTTCACCGATATGCGCCACTTCCGCCATTAATTCATGGAGCTGCAGATGAAAGTATTAGTAATCGGCAACGGCGGGCGTGAACACGCCCTGGCCTGGAAAGCGGCCCAATCGCCGCTGGTTGATACCGTCTACGTTGCGCCGGGCAACGCAGGTACCGCGCTGGAGCCGTCGCTGCAAAACGTCGCCATCGGCGTCACCGATATTCCGGCGCTGCTGCGCTTCGCTCAGGATGAAAATATCGACCTGACCATCGTTGGTCCGGAAGCGCCGTTGGTGATTGGCGTGGTCGACGCGTTCCGTGCCGCCGGGCTCGCCATCTTTGGGCCAACCGAAGGCGCGGCGCAGCTGGAAGGCTCGAAAGCCTTCACCAAAGATTTCCTCGCGCGTCATCACATCCCGACGGCGGAATACCAGAACTTCACCGAAGTTGAGCCAGCGCTGGCTTACCTGCGCGAGAAAGGCGCGCCGATCGTCATCAAAGCCGACGGTCTGGCGGCGGGTAAAGGCGTTATCGTGGCGATGACCCTTGAGGAAGCCGAAGCGGCGGTCAAAGACATGCTGGCCGGTAACGCCTTTGGCGACGCCGGACACCGCATCGTCATTGAAGAGTTCCTCGATGGCGAAGAGGCCAGCTTTATTGTGATGGTCGACGGCGAGCACGTCCTGCCGATGGCCACCAGCCAGGATCACAAACGCGTCGGCAACGGCGATACCGGCCCGAACACCGGTGGGATGGGCGCTTATTCTCCGGCGCCGGTCGTGACTGATGAAGTCCATCAGCGCACCATGGAGCGTATTATCTGGCCAACCGTGAAGGGCATGGCCGCGGAAGGCAACACCTATACCGGTTTCCTGTATGCCGGTCTGATGATCGACAAGCAGGGCAACCCAAAGGTCATTGAGTTCAACTGCCGCTTTGGCGATCCGGAAACCCAGCCGATCATGCTGCGCATGAAATCTGACCTGGTAGAGCTGTGCCTCGCCGCCTGCGCCGGCAAGCTGGATGAGAAAACCTCCGAGTGGGATGACCGCGCATCGCTGGGGGTAGTGGTTGCCGCCGGCGGCTATCCGGGCAACTACAACACGGGCGATGAGATCCATGGCCTGCCGCAGCAGGAAGCGGCAGACGGTAAAGTCTTCCACGCCGGCACGAAACTGTCTGACGACCAGCGCGTGGTCACCAACGGCGGGCGCGTACTGTGCGTCACCGCCCTGGGCGATACCGTAGCGCAGGCGCAGCAGCGCGCCTATCAGCTGCTGACCGATATTCGCTGGGATGGCAGCTTTAGCCGAAACGATATCGGCTGGCGCGCCATTGAGCGCGAAAAGGCTAACGGCTAAGTTTCGCCAACAGCGTTTTCCGCGTAATGCCTAACTGACGGGCGGCTTCGGTTTTGTTGCCTCCCGTTTTTTCCAGCGCCGCCAGAATCACCTCTTTTTCGACTTCCACTAGCGGCTGAATCAGCCCCTCCTCGCTCCCGCCTGACGGCAGCGGCGTACCCGCAATCGCCAGCGGCAATTCCCGCCCGGAGATATAGTCCCCGGTCAGTAGCACCACCGCCCGCTCCACCGCGTTTTCCAGCTCGCGAATGTTGCCCGGCCAGGAGTAGTGGATCAGCAGATCCATCGCCTGTGGCGTGAACCCCTTTACCGCCTTACGATTGCGTTCGGCATAGCGTTTGAGAAAGTGCTGCGCCAGCGGCGGAATATCTTCCCGGCGCCGGCGCAGCGGCGGCATCTCAATAGTCACGACGTTCAGGCGGTAATAGAGATCCTGGCGAAAACGCCCGGCGCTTACCTCTTCCGCGAGGTTGCGGTGGGTGGCGGCGATCAGCCGCACATCAACGGCAAGCGTCTGGTTGCTGCCGACCCGCTGCACCTCCCGCTCCTGAATCGCCCGCAGCAGCCGGACCTGCATCAATGGTGAGATATCGCCAATTTCATCGAGGAACAGCGTGCCGCCATCCGCTTCGACAAAGCGCCCTTCACGTCGCCGATCCGCGCCGGTAAACGCCCCTTTTTCATGGCCGAAGAGTTCCGACTCCAGTAGCGACTCATTCAGCGCCGCGCAGTTGAGCGTCACCAGCGGCTTATCACCGCGCCCGCTGCAGGCGTGGATGGCGCGCGCCACCAGTTCCTTACCGGTTCCCGACTCCCCATAGATCAGCACCGTCGCATCCGAAGGGGCTACCAGCGTAATATTATCAAGAAGCGCCTGCATCGCCGGGCTGTCGCCTATCATGCCCCAGCGCGAACTCGCTGCGGCGGGGTGTTCGCCCTCGCTATGCCGGGTGTGTGCCAGCGCCTGGACTAACGTCTGCTGTAACGTGTCAAAATCCAGCGGTTTAATCAGATAATCCAGCGCCCCGGACTTGATGGCCTCCACCGCCGTATCGACGCTGGAGAACGCCGTCATGATCAGCACCGGGATCGCCGGGTTATAGGCTTTAATCTCTTTTAACGTCGCGATACCGTCCATCTCCGCCATGCGAATATCGCACAGCACCAGGTCGAAGACCTGCTGATGGATCAGCTCCAGCGCCTGCAGGCCGTTGTGGGCTAATGCCACCTGATAGCCCCAGCCGCGCAGCAGCGCCTGCAGGATCGTGCAGTGGCTGATGTCATCATCGACAACCAGAATCTGTACCTTATCGCTGCTCATCTTCCCTCCGTTGAGCATCAATCGGTAGCCAAAGCGTAAATATCGCTCCAGCCCCCGGCTGACTTTCGGCGCGGATCGTCCCGCCATGTTGTTCGATAATATTCTGCACCACCGCCAGCCCCAGCCCGGTGCCGTCCGCTTTGGTGGTGAAATAGGGGGTGAAGATGGCCTGCAGCTCTTCGGCAGTCATCCCTTTACCGTTATCTGCGACGACGATTTTCATCCGCTGACGGTCAGCTTCGCTTGCCGATACGCGAATGACGCCGTCACGGCCAATCGCCTGCATCGCGTTCAGGTACAGGTTCAACAGCACCTGGTTCAGGCGGTCGGCATCGGCGTTGATCGTGGAGAGCTCCGGGCGCGGAGTGAATTGCAGCGCGATCCCGCGACTCTGCGCATCCTGGCTGACCAGCTGTAATGAGTGGTGGATAAGCGCGTTGATATCCACCGGCTGATAATTTAAATGCGCGGGCCGGACCAGCTCCAGCAGTTCGCTGACCACCCGGTTCAGGCGGTCGGCCTCTTTGGCCATCACCCGCGCTAACTGATGCGACTCGCCGCCCGGCGGCGTGCGCTCGGCAAAATATTTCGCCAGCCCTTTAATCGACGAGAGTGGATTGCGGATCTCGTGCGCCACGCCCGCCGCCAGATGGCCAAGCGCCATCAGTTTCTCTTTGCGGGCCATCGCCTCCAGCAGTTGTTTCCGCGAGCGACGATAGCGGCGGAACCAGAACTGGGCGAGGATCGTTGCCGCTGTCACCAGCGCGGCGGCGCCCAGCATGATGACCATATTCCGCTGCCCGCGGGCCTGCGCGGCATCCAGCTCACGGCTATCAAAGGCGATAAAAATCACCTGCGGGACGGTGGCTTGAGCCAGGGCGCTGTCGCCGCGATTCATCATGCCCCTATGGTGGCCGCGGGCCGGATTGAGCGGGCGAAACTGGCGATAGACCTCAATGGCCGGCTGCGGCTCGCTAAGCCGCCGCCAGCGCGCCTGTTCGCCAACCGCCAGCGCACGCATCTGCGCGGGGCTGTAGAGCGTTTGGCCCACCTGCTGCGGATCGCTGTGAGCGATGATGGTGCCATTGTCATCAGTCACCGCGAACCACAGGACGCCCGGCTGCCAGGCCATCTCTTCCAGCAGGGCCTGCAGCTGCGCGTGATGCATCCGCATTCCCATGCCGACGCGCGTGCCGGACTCCAGCGCGCGGATCAGTACGCTCCCCTTCTCCTCAATAGTGTGTCGGGCGGCGGTCGTCTCACGACCGTAATCGCGGACGATCATCGCGGAGAACAGCACCACCAGCAGCACCACCGTACCGGTCAGCAGCCAGCTCAGCGCGCCAGCGGCAGCGTCCCGGGAAAAAGGTTTGATCTTCATCGGCGAGTCCTTGTCATCTCCTTTTCGCTATCAGCAGGATCTTTCAGCAGAAATCATGCCATGTTTCCGCACGGCCAAACCTGCTCTCAAACATATCGCCTGCGCTTTAGCGAGTAAAAATGACTCGCCGGTCCCGGGCGGAACGGGTCATTTTTACTCGCCTTCTCTGCCACGGCCTCGGCAGGCCTGTTCGGACGGGCTTTTTCAGGCTGGCATGGAAGATGCAATACCGGGAGAAACCACACAGGAGAAAATGCCATGAAACGGAACCGTAACTTACCTCTCGCCCTCGTCACCCTTGCCGCGCTGACCTTCGGCAGCAACGCGGCCTGGGCCAACCACCACTGGGGCAACAATAACGGGATGGGCAACCAGGGCTACAGCCAGCTGACCCAGGAGCAGCAGGCTACCGCGCAAAAGCTGCATAACGACTACTATGCGCAAACCAGCGCCCTTCGCCAGCAGCTGCAGTCCAAACGCTATGAGTACAATGCGCTGCTCACGGCGCAAAAGCCGGACAGCGGCAAGATTAAAGCCGTCGCTCAGGAGATGGAAGGCTTACGCCAGAAGCTGGATCAGCAGCGGGTGAAATTTGATCTCGCGCTGGCTGAGGCAGGCGTTCCCCGCGGCGCAGGCATGGGATATGGCGGCTGTCGCGGTAGCGGCGGCGGTCATAGGGGCATGAATCACTGGTAAAGGTTAGAAGCTTTTTTCCGTCGGCTGCCAGGTGCAGAAGTTTTCATTGGCCACCAGCAGCAGTTGAGAGCCTTCCGGCGCCTCAAGCCAGGCAATGCTCACCGCGGCGGAAGCGTGGCTCTGGCGGCGTTCAATGTGCGCCAGCGCCCGACTATCGAGGTCGGGCGTCACCGTCTGCCCTTCGCAGGTCAGGACGGTATGCGCGGCGGCGTTCCAGCGCCCCTGACGCAGGACGACCCGACCCTGACGGAGGGCGTCGCTGGTCTGGCGAATCTGCTCGGCGCGATAACGGTACAGCGCGACCTGGTCGCTGGAGAGCTGCTGCTTCTGCCCGTCAACTTCCCGCTGCATAAAGCTCAGATCGCCCTGCGCGTCGAAGCGGGCGCGAATATGTTCCGGCGGCTTGCCGTAGACATTCAGTTCAATAAGCGTCAGCTGATCGCCCTGCCAGCGATATTCGCTGGTCGAGGTGTCCCCGTGACGCCACGGGCTGAAGGCGGCGAGAAGATGGACTTCATCGCCAGAATCTTTACGCCAGATACGCATCGCCCCCTGGTTGTCCGCATAACCGCTGGCGGTAAACGGTGGTAGCGACGCGTTATGGCTGCAGGCAGTTAGCAACAGGATGCCCGCCAGCGCCAGAGGCCGGCGCCAGACAGACAAAAGGGGCTTAATAGCCCCTTCGATAAAACTGTTCACTGCCACGCGGTCTTACTTAACTGCGTCTTTCAGTGCTTTGCCAGAAACAAATGCCGGCACGTTAGCTGCAGCGATTTTGATCTCTTTACCGGTCTGCGGGTTGCGGCCAGTACGCTCAGCGCGGTGGTTCACTTTGAAGGTACCGAAACCAACCAGTTGAACAGCATCACCTTCTTTCAGAGACTCAGTAATTGCAGCCAGGGTAGATTCCAGGGCAGCTTTAGCCTGTGCTTTGGACAGGTCAGCTTTGTCCGCAATTACATCAATCAGTTGAGTCTTGTTCATAAGTTATCCTTACAATGTGTTTATCGCTTGCTAAGCATCGAGTGCGACGGAAATGCCAAAAAAGCACCCTCCTGCATACACGCACCGATAGCCACTTTTTTTCGCCCTCCAAATGTAGACCAGACGGGGGGCGGAATGGAAGCCTTCAGACGCTACAATTCAGGCGGTAAATCACGTTTTCTGGTCTCACTGCTGAAAATTTATACCAATATTGCTCTCGCCGGCCTCACGCAGGTCCGCGCGCAGGCCTTTTATCAGCTCAAGGTCACGCTCTTCGCAGTCGGCCAGCAGGCGGAAAATTTCCCACTGAATGTCCCATTCCTGCTCTACCGCCGGGTTCGCTTTCAGCTCTTCGTCGGTCATTTCGCGGCCTTCCTGGGTCATTTCCAGCATCGCCACGGTGGTGATGGAGGTTTTGCTCACCTCGATCGCGTGCTCGAGCGTTTCGCCGCTCAGACGGGAATGGATCAGTTCGCTCAACGCCACGCAGGCGTCTATGGCCGGATAAACACCGTACATGTCGAAATCATCTGCCGCCGGGATTGCCTCTTCCAGTTTCTCCAGCTGACTGTCGAAATTCACCTTCGCATCTTTGACCGTCAGCGTTTCCCAGATCAGATCCAGGATACGACGGTACAGCTGGCCGTCGCCAAACTCGGTTTGCTTGCAGAACATCGCGTAGTTGGGGTACATACGCTCGCACAGGCAGGCCATAAAAGTGACATGCTGCCAGCTTTCCAGCTTCTCCAGGCGCAGGTGAATCGGGTTTTGTAACATGATGAATTCTCGAAGTCAGAAATTAGGCGCAGTGTACCTGAATCAGCTGTGATTTGCTTGCCAACGCACAAATGACGGACGACGGGACGCCACCGCATCAGCCCAGCGCGTCGGCTCGGGCAGACGATAGCCTCGCATGCAGCGTTCGACCCACATTAAGGCGCTGTCCATGCCCACCCGGTGGCCGGTGCTAATAAACAGCGGGTTGCAGCGGACTTTACTGCGCCAGACCCAGGCCAGTTGTTCATTTTTATCCATCAGCGGGGCCAGCGCGCCGGGGGCATCACCCAGTTCGCCGATTTTTCCACACAGCCGTTTTTTCGCCACCCCGATGGTCGGCACGTCGATCATCAGGCCAAAATGGCTGGCGACGCCCAGCCGCCGGGGATGGGAAATACCGTGTCCGTCAACAAACAACAAGTCCGGTTTTTGCGAAAGCTGCCCCCACGCCGCCAGCAGCGCAGGCGTTTCGCGAAACGAGAGAAAGCCGGGAATATAGGGCATGGAGGTGGCGACGCGCGCCACCTGATACTCCACCAGCTCCAGTTCAGGCCAGGTCAGCAGCACCATCGCAGCTCGGGTGACCTCCCCTTCCTGCTCAAACCCGACATCCGCACCGCCGATCAATACTGGCGGGTCGCGATCCAGTCGATCCGCCCGCTCTACCGACGCGGCTAACTGTTGCTGTTGGATACGGAGTGCGGCTAAATCCATATGGCTGATCTCCTACTGGTGATAGGGTGCGGAAAGACGATGCACCGCTTCAACAAAGACGCCCGCATGCTCAGGATCAACGTCCTGATGGATGCCGTGGCCGAGGTTAAAGACGTGGCCTTCCCCCTGACCAAAGCCGGCGAGGATGGTCGCGACTTCTTCTTCAATACGCGCGGCGGGCGCATAGAGCATGGACGGATCCATGTTGCCCTGCAGCGCGACTTTGTTGCCCACGCGACGACGGGCATCGGCTATATCGGTGGTCCAGTCGAGACCCAGCGCGTCACAGCCGGTCTCCGCAATTGCTTCCAGCCACTGACCGCCGCCTTTGGTGAACAGCGTCACCGGCACGCGGCGGCCTTCGTTTTCCCGCAGCAGGCCATCGACGATTTTATGCATGTAGTAGAGGGAGAACTGCTGGTAGTCGCGGCCGGTCAGCACCCCGCCCCAGGTGTCAAAAATCATCACCGACTGCGCGCCGGCTTTGATCTGCGCGTTGAGATACAGGGTGACGCTCTTCGCCAGCTTATCCAGCAGCGCGTGCAGCGCCTGCGGGTCGGCGTACATCATCTTTTTGATGACGGTGAAAGCCTTGCTGCTGCCGCCTTCCACCATGTAGGTCGCCAGCGTCCATGGGCTACCGGAAAAACCGATCAGCGGCACTTCGCCTTTCAGTTCGCGGCGAATGGTGCGCACGGCATTCATCACGTAGCCCAGTTCCTGCTCGGGATCCGGGACTGGCAGCTTGTCGACGTCGGCTTTGTTTTTCACCGGCGAGGTGAAGCGCGGGCCTTCGCCTGCCTCAAAGTACAGCCCCAGCCCCATGGCGTCCGGGATGGTCAGGATGTCCGAAAAGAGGATCGCCGCGTCCAGCGGGTAACGACGCAGCGGCTGGAGCGTCACTTCGCAGGCCAGCTCGGCATTTTTACACAGCGACATAAAGTCGCCCGCTTGCGCACGGGTGGCTTTGTACTCCGGTAAATAGCGGCCCGCCTGGCGCATCATCCACACCGGGGTGACATCAACCGGCTGACGCAGCAGCGCGCGCAGGTAACGATCGTTCTTCAGTTCGGTCATTTTTACATTCCTTTAGCGTTGATACGCCCAGTGTAACATGTCACTCGAACTCTGCCCGACACATCGCGACGGTATCTTCGATAAGCCGGCGCGCCACCGTCCCCGGCGGCGGCAGAAGCGGCAGATCGTCATAGCGGTACCAGTCCGCGCTGAGTAACTCTTTTTTATCCACCACGATATCGCCCTCCGCGTAATCCGCCATAAAGGCAGTCATCAGCGACTGCGGGAACGGCCACGGTTGAGAAGTCACGTAGCGCAGATTTTTCACCCGGATACCGCTCTCCTCCATCACCTCACGGGCAACGGCCTGCTCGAGGGTTTCGCCGACCTCGACGAACCCGGCCAGCACGGTGTGTACCCCATTGCGATGTCGGGTATGTTGCGCCAGCAGGATCGCATCGTCGCGACGGATAGCGACGATAATGCACGGGGCAATTTGCGGGTAGTAACGTTCACGACAGTGGCTGCACAGCATCGCCCATTCGCTTTTACTGGCATGCATCGGGTGACCGCAGTAGCCGCAAAATTTATGCGATCGATAAAATTCGGCGAGCTGGATCCCCCGTCCCGCCAGCTGAAAGAGTCCCGGATCCTGATCCAGCACCTGGCGTAACGATCCCATGTCATGGCGGCGATCCTGGCGCACCATCCACACCGGATCGCCCTGCCATTCGCCGATATGCAGCGCATGCTGGCCGACAAGATCGAAATTAACCGCTTCGCCATGTGGTAATTCTCCACCTGGCAACCATAATTTTTGTTCGTGACTGACAACCCACCAGCCGCGATCTAATTTTTCAATAATACGATCCATATCTATTGCACTACCTTTGCTTCACTGGCATGTTGTTAACATTATATTTACATTTTTGGTGAGCAGATTTAAATCAAAACTAGCGGAGTCAATCATGCTAAACCAGCTGGAAAATCTGACGGAGCGCGTTGGCGGTAGTAATGAACTGGTCGATCGCTGGCTACAAGTGCGTAAGCATCTGCTCGTGGCTTACTACAATCTGGTTGGCCTGAAACCGGGCAAAGAGTCGTTTATGCGGCTAAACGAAAAGGCGCTGGATGACTTTTGCCAAAGTCTGGTGGATTACCTCTCGTCCGGTCATTTTAGTATTTATGAACGCATTATTGGCGAAATGGAAGGCGATACCCCACTTTTAGCCGCCACCCGGCTTTACCCGCAGCTGGAAGCCAATACCCAGCAGATGATGGACTACTACGATACCTGCCTCGAAAACGCCATTGATCATGATAACTACCTTGAGTTTCAGCAGGCGCTGTCGGATATCGGCGAGTCGCTGGAAGCGCGTTTCGCCCTGGAAGATAAACTGATCGCCCTCGCCGTCGCCCATCATCTGAACGATGAGGTGCGCGATAATATTGCCCCGACCGCTTGAGTTGTGCGCAATTAACGAGTAGTTTACCTTCATTCCCCCTCTCCGGAGGGGATGTCATCTTGTCGGAGTGCTTATTTTCCATGTGAAGGCTAACGTGGAAAAGGCTGAGACCGTTAATTCGGGATCCGCGGAACCTGATCAGGCTAATACCTGCGAAGGGAACAAGAGTAAACTGCTGTTCGCGTCAGTCCGTCAGGGCCGATCGCATCTGTTACTCCATCCGTCGTCTGACAAGCCATGTCCTTTTCATCTGGAATGCGCTATGTCTACTACCAAACTGACCCGTCGTGAGCTACGCGAGCACGCGCAGCGATTTATCGATACGCTGGAAGGCGCTGCTTTCCCTAATTCGCGCCGTATCTACATTCAAGGTTCACAAGCGGATATCCGCGTCCCAATGCGTGAAATCCAGCTCAGCCCAACCCTCGTCGGCGGCGATAACGATAACCCACAGTACGAAGCCAACGAACCGATCCCGGTGTATGACACCTCCGGACCTTATGGCGACCCGGATATTGGCATTAATGTCCGCCAGGGGCTGGCCAGGCTGCGCCAGCCGTGGATCGACGCGCGCAATGACTGCGCCCCGCTCAGCGAACGCAGCTCGGCCTATACCAAAGCGCGGCTGGCCGATGACGGCCTTGATGAGCTGCGCTTCAATAGCCAGCTGACGCCAAAACGCGCCGTTGCCGGCAAATGTGTTACCCAACTGCACTACGCCCGCCAGGGGATCGTCACCCCGGAGATGGAGTTCATCGCCATTCGCGAAAACATGGGCCGCGAACGTATTCGCAGCGAAGTTCTGCGCCAGCAGCATGCCGGTGAAGGCTTCGGCGCCCGCCTGCCGGAAAACATCACCCCTGAGTTCGTCCGTGATGAAGTGGCCGCCGGGCGCGCCATCATCCCGGCCAATATCAACCACCCGGAGTCTGAGCCGATGATTATCGGCCGCAACTTCCTGGTAAAAGTGAATGCTAATATCGGCAACTCGGCGGTGACCTCCTCCATCGAAGAAGAGGTCGAGAAGCTGGTCTGGTCCACCCGCTGGGGCGCCGATACGGTGATGGATCTCTCCACCGGCCGTTATATCCACGAAACCCGCGAGTGGATCCTGCGTAACAGCCCGGTACCGATCGGCACCGTACCGATTTACCAGGCGCTGGAGAAAGTCAACGGCATCGCCGAGAACCTCACCTGGGAAGCCTTCCGCGATACCCTGCTGGAACAGGCCGAACAGGGGGTCGACTACTTCACCATTCACGCCGGCGTACTGCTGCGCTACGTCCCGATGACCGCGAAGCGTCTGACCGGCATCGTTTCGCGCGGCGGCTCAATCATGGCCAAATGGTGCCTGTCGCACCATCAGGAAAACTTTCTCTACCAGCATTTCCGCGAAATCTGCGAAATCTGCGCCGCCTATGACGTGTCGCTGTCGCTGGGCGATGGCCTGCGCCCCGGCTCCATTCAGGATGCCAACGACGAAGCGCAGTTCTCCGAGCTGCGCACCCTCGGCGAGCTGACGAAAATCGCCTGGGAGTATGACGTGCAGGTGATGATCGAGGGCCCCGGCCACGTGCCGATGCAGATGATCCGCCGCAATATGACCGAAGAGCTGGAGCACTGCCACGAAGCGCCGTTCTACACCCTCGGGCCGCTCACCACCGACATTGCTCCGGGCTACGACCATTTCACCTCCGGCATCGGCGCGGCGATGATCGGCTGGTTCGGCTGCGCCATGCTGTGCTATGTCACGCCGAAAGAGCATCTCGGCCTGCCCAACAAAGAGGATGTGAAGCAGGGGTTGATTACCTACAAAATCGCCGCCCACGCCGCCGACCTGGCGAAAGGTCACCCCGGGGCGCAGATCCGCGATAACGCCATGTCGAAGGCGCGCTTTGAATTCCGCTGGGAAGACCAGTTTAACCTCGCGCTGGATCCGTTTACCGCCCGGGCCTATCACGATGAAACCCTGCCGCAGGAATCCGGCAAAGTTGCCCACTTCTGCTCCATGTGCGGTCCGAAATTCTGCTCAATGAAGATCACTCAGGAAGTCCGCGACTACGCCGCCAGACAGGCCATCGACGCCGGCATGGCCGATATGTCGCATCACTTCCGCGCCCGCGGCGGCGAAATCTACCTGAAACAGGAGGAAGTCTGATGTATCAGCCTGATTTTCCACCCGTCCCGTTTCGTCTCGGACTCTACCCGGTAGTGGACAGCGTGGCGTGGATTGAGCGCCTGCTCGAAGCCGGGGTACGTACTCTTCAGTTACGCATCAAAGACCGACGCGACAGCGAGGTGGAGGATGACGTCATCGCCGCCATCGCCCTTGGCCGCCGCTATCACGCCCGGCTGTTCATTAACGATTACTGGCGACTGGCAATCAAGCACCAGGCCTACGGCGTGCATCTCGGACAAGAAGATCTGGAAACCACCGATCTGAGCGCCATCCGCCAAGCCGGGCTACGTCTGGGCGTCTCCACCCATGACGATATGGAGATTGATGTCGCCCTGGCGGCGCGCCCCTCTTACATCGCCCTGGGTCACGTCTTCCCGACGCAAACCAAACAGATGCCCTCCGCGCCGCAGGGGCTCGAGCAGCTTGCCAGACATATCCAACGCCTGGCGGATTACCCCACCGTGGCGATCGGCGGAATTAGCCTTGAAAAGGCCCCGGCGGTGCTGGCGACAGGCGTCGGCAGCATCGCAGTGGTCAGCGCCATCACCCAGGCGGCGGACTGGCGGGCAGCGACCGACCAGCTGCTGGCGCTGGCGGGAGCGGGCGATGAATGATCACGACTTTATGCGCTATAGCCGTCAGCTGCTGCTGGAGGATATCGCCATCGAGGGGCAGCAGAAGCTGTTAGCCAGCCGGGTGCTGATTATCGGCCTTGGCGGGCTGGGCTCCCCGGCGGCGCTCTATCTGGCCGGGGCTGGCGTCGGGACGCTGACCCTGGCCGATGACGACGCCGTGCATCTCAGCAATCTGCAGCGGCAGATCCTGTTCACCAGCGCGGATATCGATCGGCCAAAAGCCGCGGCGGCAAAGATGCGGCTCAGCCAGCTAAATCCGCAGATCAAACTGGTTGCGCTCCAGCAGCGATTAAGCGGCGAGGCGCTGCGCGCCGAGGTGGCGAAAGCGGACGTGGTGCTGGACTGTACCGATAACATGGTCACCCGCCAGGCGATCAATGCCGCCTGCGTGGCCCTCGACATCCCGTTAGTGACCGCCAGCGCCGTCGGCTTCGGCGGTCAGCTGATGGTGCTCACCCCCCCCTGGACGCAGGGCTGCTATCGCTGCCTGTGGCCGGATAGCGACGAACCGCAGCGCAACTGCCGCACCGCGGGGATCGTCGGCCCGGTGGTCGGCATGATGGGCACGCTGCAGGCGCTGGAGGCCATTAAGCTGCTCAGCGGCATGACGACGCCGCGCAACACTCTGCGGCTGTTCGACGCCCGCACCAGCAACTGGCGTAACCTGGCGCTACAGCGTTCCCGGGACTGCCCGATTTGCGGAGGGCGGCATGCAGATCTGGTTTAACGACGAGCCGCTGGCGTGCGCCGACCATCTCAGCGTCAGCGCCCTGCTGACCCAGCTCGAACAGCTGCAGCCGGGCGTCGCGCTGGCGCTCAATCAACACATTCTGCCGCGCGACCGGTGGGAAGATCATCTCTTGCAGGAAGGCGATCGAGTCCTGCTTTTTCAGGTTATCGCTGGAGGCTGACATGTTACGTATTGCAGACAAAACATTTGAATCCCATCTTTTCACCGGTACCGGCAAATTCGCCGCCCCGGAGGTGATGGTTGAGGCGATTCGCGCCTCGGGCAGCCAGCTGGTCACCCTGGCGATGAAGCGCGTCGATTTACGTCAGCACAATGACGCCATCCTCGCCCCGCTGCTGGCGGCGGGAGTCAGCCTGCTGCCGAATACCTCGGGCGCCAAGACAGCGGAAGAGGCGGTGTTTGCCGCCCGTCTGGCACGGGAAGCCTTGGGCACCCACTGGCTGAAACTGGAGATCCACCCGGACGCCCGCTGGCTGCTGCCCGACCCGATTGAAACCCTGAAAGCGGCGGAGCTGCTGGTCCGCGAAGGGTTCGTGGTGCTGCCCTACTGCGGCGCCGACCCGGTGCTGTGTAAACGGCTGGAAGAGGCTGGCTGCGCGGCGGTGATGCCCCTGGGCGCGCCGATCGGCTCCAATCAGGGGCTGGAAACCAAAGCCATGCTGGAGATTATTATCGAGCAGGCGACGGTGCCGGTGGTGGTCGACGCCGGCATCGGCGTCCCAAGCCATGCGGCGCAGGCGCTGGAAATGGGCGCGGACGCGGTGCTGGTCAATACCGCTATTGCCGTCGCCGACGATCCCGTGGCCATGGCCCACGCTTTCCGTATGGCGGTCGAGGCCGGCTTGCTGGCCCGTCAGGCCGGACCGGGGGCGCGCAGCGCGCAGGCGCAGGCCACCAGCCCGCTCACCGGATTCCTGGAGGCGCTGGCATGAAAACCTTCAGCGATCGCTGGCGGCAGCTGGAGTGGGACGACATCCGCCTGCGCATCAACGGTAAAACCGCCGCCGATGTCGAACGGGCGCTGGCGGCCAAACAGCTGACCCGCGACGACATGATGGCCCTGCTTTCGCCGGCGGCGGCCGGGTATCTTGAACCTCTGGCCCAGCGCGCGCAGCGGCTTACCCGTCAGCGCTTCGGCAATACCGTCAGCTTCTACGTGCCGCTGTATCTCTCCAACCTGTGCGCCAACGACTGCACCTACTGCGGCTTCTCGATGAGCAACCGCATTAAGCGCAAGACGCTGGATGCTGCCGAGATTGCCCGCGAGTGCGCCGCGATCCGCGACCTGGGCTTTGAGCATCTGCTGCTGGTGACCGGTGAGCATCAGGGCAAGGTGGGAATGGATTATTTCCGCCAGCACCTGCCGGCAATCCGCAGCCAGTTTGCCTCGCTGCATATGGAGGTGCAGCCGCTGGCGACCGACGAGTATGCCGAGCTGAAAACCCTGGGGCTCGACGGGGTGATGGTCTATCAGGAGACCTATCACGAAAGCATGTACGCTCAGCACCACCTGAAAGGGAAAAAGCAGGATTTCTTCTGGCGGCTGGATACGCCGGATCGCCTGGGCGAGGCGGGGATCGATAAGATCGGCCTTGGCGCGCTGATCGGCCTTTCCGACAGCTGGCGGGTGGACTGCTTTATGGTCGCTGAGCACCTGTTATGGCTGCAGCAACGCTACTGGCGCAGCCGCTATTCGGTCTCCTTCCCGCGTCTGCGTCCCTGCGCCGGCGGCATTGAACCGGCCTCGCTAATGGATGAGCGTCAGCTGGTGCAGACCATCTGCGCCTTCCGCCTGCTGGCGCCGGAGGTTGAGCTATCGCTATCCACCCGCGAATCCCCCTGGTTCCGCGACCGGGTGATCCCGCTGGCGATCAATAACGTCAGCGCCTTCTCCAAAACCCAGCCCGGGGGTTACGCCGACGACCATCCGGAGCTTGAGCAGTTCGCGCCGCACGATGACCGTCGGCCTGAAGAAGTCGCCAGCGCGCTGGCTGCCCGCGGCCTGCAGCCGGTGTGGAAAGACTGGGACAGCTGGCTGGGACGCGCCTCGCAAACCTCATGATGTACAGTGTAAGCGCCTGATATTTTTGCGCGCCTGCACGAGAGATGAAAAACGGAGGCTGGCCCGCCAGGCGCCCTTTTTCTATTCTGCCCGGGTCAGCAGCGGACGCTGACCAGGGCGAACCTTTTCTTCCTCATTTTCGCCCTGCCTCTCCGCGCTGATCGAGGGCCTGTTCATTGTCGCCGAATATAAATCACGATACATGAAGGCCTCAGAGTTATAATTGAGCAATAGTTAACTGATTCGATCGGCAGGCGTCGCAGTCGCAACCTGCGTTCGGACCCATGGTTTATACATCCGGGACGATTAACGATTCATGGCTCTACACAACAGAAAGCTCTCTTTCACGACGCCGATCGTCGTGGGGTTTGCCGGCATCTTGCTCAGTTTTATGCTGATCGCTATTTTTGTCACCCTGGCGCAGCGAAAAGATTTTCTTGAAGATTATCACGACATTAACCGCAACTTTACCCACAACCTGGCGATCAACTACACGGAAACCCTGCTGCGGGAAAATGATTTTATCCTTGGGCGCGCGGTCGCCTTCTTTGCCCGCAATGACGAACTGAATCGCGCAGTCAATGTGGAACCGGAGAAAGGGTTAACGACGCTGATGCAGTTACAGAACATGATGCCGAGCGTCTCATCCATCTCGCTGGCGGATACCGAGGGCCACTATCTGCGCGCCCCGGAGGTGCTGGAAAATGAAGACAGTCAGGCTTTCGATCCCAGAACGCGACCCTGGTTTATCAAACAGGCGGAAGCCAGCACCTTCAGCCACTACACCAGCCCATATATGGATTTTTTTACCCACCATCCGACGATTACCATTTTCAAACCCATCATCACCCCGGAGGGGAAACTCAAGGGCAGCCTGGCCTTTCATCTCGATCTCACCTCCATGGGGTTCGCGCTGCGCCAGATGGTGGCCCCCGTACAGGGCGAGTTTTTTGTGGTGCAGCGTGATGGCAAAGTGGTCCTGCACTCCGACCCTGGCGCGCTGTTTAAACCCTTCGTCAGTAATGAGCTGATGGATAAAATGACCAGCGGCGAGGGGCAGCTTTACGATCCCGGGAGCGACACCTGGTATTACTATTACTCCTTTACCAATCCCGACTGGTTTGTGATTTTCCGTGTCGATAACACTACCCTGGTTAATCTGACGCGCCATGAAACCAATTTAGTGATCGGCGGTTTCGCCCTCGCGGCGATCATCATCATCCTGTTCGGCCTTTATCTGCGTCATGCCTCCCGCACCGTGCTGATGAATATCATCAATGCGATTAAAACCGGCGACGTCAAACGCGCCCCACGCCTCGAGGCGATGCTGAGTAAAGCCATTGAAACTAATAAGCAGCGCGAACTGACCTACGTCCGCCAGGCGACCATTGACGCGCTCACCGGCTGCAAGAACCGCCGCGCCTTCGACAGCGATATTGCCGCGCTGATGAACGATCATCAGCCGTTCGCCCTCGCACTGGTCGATATCGATAACTTTAAATCGATCAACGACACCTGGGGTCACCTCAACGGCGATATCGTTCTGCGTAACGTCGCCCGCGAAGGGCTGCAGGTCCTCCAGCCGCTGGAGATATCCCTCTATCGCTATGGTGGTGAAGAGTTCGCGGTGGTCTTTCCTGCCGAACATATTGATAACGCCCGCACGCTGCTGGAAACATGGCGGGTAAACGTCGAACGGCGCACCTGGCGCGAAGATGGCCTGACGGTCACCTTCAGCGCCGGGCTGGGGGAATGGAACATGGAGCCGCTGGATAAACTGGTGGTGAGCGTCGATGAAGCGCTGTACAAAGCCAAACAGCAGGGTAAAAACCGTATCCTGCGCGCCTAGGACTTTAGCGCCGCAACCGCCCACTTCGGTGGGCTTTTTTATTTTTTCCGGCAAAAATGAAACCGGTTTCAATTTTTGTGTGATGACTTACACACAATCAAGGTAAAGCGGTTGTCGCATCGCCAGGGCCGCGATAAACATAAGACATCACGGAACACAAGGGCCACTGACTATGAAGAATATCGTTTTGTGCTGTGCCGCCGGTATGTCTACCAGCATGCTGGTTCAGCGTATGCAAGATGCCGCGCAGAAGAAAGGTGTTGAGGTCTCAATCAAGGCCGTACCGGTCGCCGAGTTTAAAGATAATCTGGCCGCCGCCGACATTATTCTGCTCGGCCCGCAGGTGAAATATGAGCAGGCGAAGCTGCAGGCGCTGGCCGACCCGTTCGGCAAAAAGGTCGCCGTGATCGATATGATGGACTACGGCATGATGAAAGGTGATGCCGTTCTGGATAAAGCCCTTAAGATGCTGGAGTAATCGATGGAAGATTTAGAAACGATCATCATGGAGCTGCTGGTTAACGCGGGTTCTGCGCGCAGCGCGGCGCTGACGGCGCTACAGCTGGCGCGGAAAGGCGATTTTGCCGCAGCGGAGCAGGCCATGGCCGAGTCCCATGAGTTCGTCAAACATGCGCATAAAATTCAGACCCAGCTTATCGGCCTGGATGAAGGCAGCGGTAAGCTACCGGTCAACCTGATCACCGTGCATTCTCAGGACCATCTGATGAACGCCATGGTCATTCAGGATCTGGCGACCGATATGATTGAACTATACCGTCGCCTGCCCCTCGCGCAATAATCTCTCGAATTGAACGGGCGTCGCTGCCGGCGCCCGTCCCCGCTTACAGAAAGCCGTACATCGCAGCGAATACCCAGCCAAAAACGCAGGAGACGCCAACGCCGATGAGCCCGGGCAGGATAAAGCTGTGGTTAATCACAAAGCGGCCAATATGGGTGGTCCCTGAGCGGTCAAACTGGATTGCCGCCAGATCGCTGGGGTAGGTCGGCAGAATATAGTAGCCATAGCAGGCCGGCGCAGAAGCCACGATATAGGCCGGGTCGACGCCGATGGCCAGGGCCACCGGAACAATCGCCGCCAGCGCTGCCGCCTGCGAGTTCACAAACTTCGAAACCAGCAGCAGCACGATGGCATAGGCCCATGGATACTCTTTGACCATCTCCCCGAGCACCCCTTTAATTTCGGTCATGTGAGCGCCAAACATGGTCTCCGCCATCCAGGCGATGCCGTACACCGCGACGATAGCGATCATTCCCGAACGAAAGACCTCATTCTTGGAAATCGATGCCGGGTTGGTTTTAGTAATGATGATGATCAGCGCCCCGGAGAGCAGCATAAACATCTGGATCACCAGCACCATCGACAGCGGTTTACCGTCAAAGGCCGGACGCAGTTCAGAGAAGGCGCCGAGCAGCGCCACCACAGCGATGGAGGCCAGAAAAATCCACATCGCTATCCAGTTGCTGGTGGGCAACTTTCTATCCAGCAGCGTCGCCGTATCGCCATAGACGTAATGGCGGTTCTCCGGTACCGCAATAAACGCCTGGAAGGCTTCGTCTTTATCCAGATCTTTGCCACGGAACCAGCTGAAGATGCCGATGGCTAAAATGCCCAGCAGTGTGGAAGGAATGGTTATCGCCAGCAGATCGAGAAACTCCAGATGTTTACCGTTAAAGGTAAAATTCCCCAGCATCGCCACCAGCGAGACCACCGCCACCGAGACCGGGCTGGCGATGATCCCCATCTGGGCGCCAATGGAGCTGGCGGCCATCGGACGCTCCGGGCGAATGTTATTCTTAATCGCCACATCGTAGATAATCGGCAGGATGGTATACACCACGTGACCGGTACCGCAGAGGATAGTCAGCGTGCAGGTGACGAAAGGCGCCACAATAGAGACATATTTTGGGTTTCGCCGCAGCAGCTTCTCGGCAATCTGCAGCATGACATCCAGGCCGCCGGACGCCTGCAGCGTCGCCGAGGCGGCCACCACCGCAATGATCACCAGCATCACATCAACCGGCGGTTTACCCGGCTGGAGATGAAAAACAAAGACGAGGATCACTAAACCGATGCCGCCCAGCAGCCCCAGCGCAATACCGCCTTTTCGGGCACCATAAAACAGACAAATTAAGATAATAATGAGTTGTATCGCGAATTCCATGCAGCCCCCAGAGCCTGTCCGCTCAGACCTAAAGTAATGATCCCTACCTGCCTGCCGGGATTATTTCTGCGCCTTGTTGGGGGAAGCATGAGATGCAGCGATCCCTCTCCAGAGCCGACGCGCCGAAGATAAAGCAGCAGCAGTAATCCCATGATTCATCAGGTATTTTGAATATATCCTCTTTGAATTGTTTATTTTTTGATATGAGTAGAAGTTTTACCCATATATAAAGAAAGGTTTTTGAGGTGAAAGGCTAAAGGATATTTTTTATGAATTAATTGCTAAAAAATTGCATCCTGGATATGGCGTAAATGTAATTAAAGACGGGGACTGCGGAGAACAGGCAATAAAAAAGCCGGTCAGGAAACCTGACCGGCTTTTTAGCAGTGCATCAACGATTAATCGTTGTCAGAACCGCCCAGACCTGCGTTGAGCAGCTCTGCCAGGTTGGCAGATGCTTCTTCCACGCTCACCTGCGGTGCCGCCGGCAGTTCGCCAGCAGCGCGACGGCGCATACGATCCTGGTGGTACGCATAACCGGTACCGGCCGGGATCAGACGACCCACGATGACGTTCTCTTTCAGACCGCGCAGTTCGTCGCGTTTGCCCGCAACGGCTGCTTCGGTCAGCACGCGAGTGGTCTCCTGGAACGATGCCGCGGAGATGAAGGACTCGGTGGCCAGAGACGCTTTGGTGATACCCAGCAGATCGCGGGAGAACGTTGCGCCCACTTTGCCGTTCGCTTCCAGTTCGCGGTTCGCGATCTTGACGCGGGAGTATTCCACCTGCTCGCCTTCGAGGAAGTCGGAGCTGCCTGCGCTTTCGATGGTGGCTTTACGCAGCATCTGACGAACGATAACTTCGATGTGTTTATCGTTAATCTTAACGCCCTGCAGACGGTATACGTCCTGGACTTCGTTAACAATGTAACGGGTCACAGCATGTACGCCACGCAGACGCAGAATGTCGTGCGGTGCTTCCGGACCGTCGGAAACTACGTCACCACGTTCTACACGTTCACCTTCAAACACGTTGAGCTGACGCCATTTCGGAATCATCTCTTCGTACGGCTCGCTACCGTCTACCGGGGTGATAACCAGGCGACGTTTCCCTTTGGTTTCTTTACCGAAGGAAATGATACCGCTGATTTCAGCCAGAATAGCCGGCTCTTTCGGACGACGTGCTTCGAACAGGTCCGCAACGCGCGGCAGACCACCGGTGATGTCCTTGGTACCGCCGGATTCCTGCGGAATACGCGCCAGGGTGTCACCAGAGCTGATCTGTACGCCATCTTCCAGCTGAACAATCGCTTTACCCGGCAGGAAGTACTGAGCAGGCATATCGGTACCTGGGATCAGAACGTCGTTGCCCTGAGCATCAACGATTTTCAGCGCCGGACGCAGATCTTTACCACCTGCGGTACGTTCTGCAGAGTCCAGAACCACCAGCGAAGACAGACCGGTCAGCTCGTCGGTCTGACGAGTAATGGTCTGGCCGTCGATCATGTCAGTGAAGCGGATAAAACCACTCACTTCGGTGATAACCGGCATGGTGTGCGGATCCCAGTTTGCGACGGTTTCACCGCCGGCAACCTGCTCACCGTCGCCTTTCGCCATAACCGCACCGTAAGGCACTTTATAGCTCTCTTTGGTACGACCGAATTCGTCGATCAGCTTCAGCTCGGTGTTACGAGAAGTGATAACCAGTTTACCGCTGGAGTTCACAACCGACTTCGCGTTGCTGAGCTTGATGCTACCTTTGTTTTTCACCTGGATGCTGGATTCAGCAGCCGCACGAGATGCCGCACCACCGATGTGGAACGTACGCATCGTCAGCTGTGTACCCGGCTCACCGATGGACTGTGCCGCGATAACGCCGATAGCCTCACCTTTGTTGATGATGTGGCCACGCGCCAGGTCACGACCATAGCAGTGCGCACATACACCAAAGTCGGTGTCACAGGATACAACGGAACGCACTTTGACGGAGTCAACGGAGTTCGCTTCCAGCAGGTCACACCAGTGCTCGTGCAGCAGCGTGTTGCGTGGAACCAGAATATCCGCAGTACCCGGCTTCAGCACGTCTTCCGCCGTCACACGACCCAGTACGCGATCGCGCAGCGGCTCTTTAACGTCGCCACCTTCGATAACCGGCGTCATAGTGATGCCTTCCAGGGTGCCGCAGTCGTCTTCAGTGACGACCAGGTCCTGGGCAACGTCGACCAGACGACGAGTCAGGTAACCGGAGTTCGCTGTTTTCAGTGCGGTATCCGCCAGACCTTTACGCGCACCGTGCGTGGAGATGAAGTACTGGAGTACGTTCAGACCTTCACGGAAGTTCGCGGTGATCGGCGTTTCGATGATGGAGCCATCCGGCTTCGCCATCAGACCACGCATACCGGCCAGCTGACGAATCTGTGCAGCAGAACCACGCGCACCGGAGTCGGCCATCATGTAGATGCTGTTGAAGGAAACCTGCTGCTCTTCCTGACCATCACGGTTAATCACGGTTTCGGTTTGCAGGTTATCCATCATCGCTTTGGATACACGATCGTTCGCCGCAGCCCAGATATCGATAACTTTGTTATAGCGTTCGCCCGCGGTCACCAGACCGGACTGGAACTGTTCCTGAATCTCAGCAACTTCCGCTTCCGCTTCGCTGATGATTTCGTATTTTTTCTCCGGGATGACCATGTCATCGATACCAACGGATGCACCTGAACGCGCTGCGTAAGCAAAGCCAGTGTACATCGTCTGGTCCGCGAAAATAACGGTCGGTTTCAGGCCCAGAATACGGTAACAGGTGTTCAGCATCTTGGAGATCGCTTTCTTACCAAGCGCCTGGTTCACGATAGAGAACGGCAGACCTTTCGGTACGATCATCCACAGAATGGCACGGCCAACGGTCGTGTCTTTCAGGCTGGTTTTCGCGACAAACTCACCATTGTCGTCTTTTTCGTATTCAGTGATACGCACTTTAACGCGCGCATGCAGAGAGGCCAGGCCGGCGCGATAAATACGCTCAGCTTCTTTCGGGCCAGTCAGCACCATGCCTTCGCCTTTGGCGTTAACACTGTCACGGGTCATGTAGTACAGACCCAGTACAACGTCCTGAGACGGAACGATGATTGGTTCGCCGTTCGCCGGGGACAGGATGTTGTTGGTAGACATCATCAGCGCACGCGCTTCCAGCTGGGCTTCCAGCGTCAGCGGTACGTGAACAGCCATCTGGTCACCATCGAAGTCGGCGTTGTATGCCGCACAAACCAGCGGGTGCAGCTGGATGGCTTTACCTTCGATCAGAACCGGTTCGAATGCCTGGATACCCAGACGGTGCAGGGTCGGCGCACGGTTCAGCAGGACCGGGTGTTCGCGGATAACTTCGTCCAGGATATCCCAAACGACAGCTTCTTCGCGCTCAACCATCTTCTTAGCGGCTTTGATGGTGGTGGCCAGGCCACGCAGTTCCAGCTTGCCGTAGATGAACGGTTTGAACAGCTCCAGCGCCATTTTCTTCGGCAGACCGCACTGATGCAGACGCAGGTATGGACCTACGGTGATAACAGAACGACCGGAGTAGTCAACACGCTTACCGAGCAGGTTCTGACGGAAACGACCCTGTTTACCTTTGATCATATCGGCCAAAGATTTCAGAGGACGTTTGTTAGAACCGGTGATCGCACGACCGCGACGACCGTTGTCCAGCAGGGCGTCAACCGCTTCCTGCAGCATACGTTTTTCGTTGCGTACGATGATATCCGGCGCAGCCAGATCCAGCAGACGTTTCAGACGGTTGTTACGGTTGATCACGCGACGATACAGATCGTTGAGGTCAGACGTCGCGAAACGACCGCCATCCAGCGGAACCAGCGGACGCAGATCTGGCGGCAGTACCGGCAGAACGGTCAGGATCATCCACTCCGGCTTGTTGCCAGACTGTACGAAGGCTTCCAGCAGCTTGATGCGCTTGGTCAGCTTTTTACGCTTGGTTTCGGAGTTGGTTTCGTTCAGCTCTTCACGCAGCTGCTCGCATTCCTGCTCCAGATCCATATTGCGCAGCAGCGCCTGGATCGCTTCCGCACCCATCTTCGCGTCGAATTCGTCACCGAACTCTTCCAGCGCGTCCAGGTACTGTTCTTCGGTCAGAATCTGGTTGCGTTCGAGGTTGGTCATGCCACCTTCGATAACCACATAGGATTCAAAGTACAGTACACGTTCGATATCGCGCAGCGGCATATCCAGCAGCAGGCCGATACGGGACGGCAGGGATTTCAGGAACCAGATGTGCGCAGTCGGACATGCCAGCTCAATGTGGCCCATGCGCTCACGACGCACTTTAGTCTGGGTCACTTCAACGCCGCACTTCTCACAGATCACACCGCGGTGTTTCAGGCGCTTGTACTTACCGCACAGGCACTCATAGTCTTTTACCGGCCCAAAGATACGGGCGCAGAAAAGGCCGTCACGCTCAGGTTTGAACGTACGGTAGTTAATGGTTTCCGGCTTTTTAACTTCACCGAAAGACCATGAACGGATCATGTCTGGCGAAGCCAGAGCAATTTTGATCGCATCAAACTCTTCGGTTTTAGTTTGCGCTTTCAGAAACTTTAATAAGTCTTTCACGGATTTGCTCCCGTCGGAGTTAGCACATTCCGCTGCCGGGCGTTAACCCGGCAGCAGTGACCTGTTTGAGCGAGAATTACTCGTCTTCCAGTTCGATGTTGATGCCCAGCGAGCGAATTTCTTTCAACAGTACGTTGAAGGATTCCGGCATGCCCGGTTCCATCTGGTGATTGCCGTCCACGATGTTTTTATACATCTTGGTACGACCGTTCACGTCATCAGACTTAACGGTGAGCATTTCCTGCAGGGTGTAGGCTGCGCCGTATGCTTCCAGCGCCCACACTTCCATCTCACCGAAGCGCTGACCACCGAACTGCGCCTTACCACCCAGCGGCTGCTGAGTCACCAGGCTGTAAGAACCGGTGGAACGCGCGTGCATTTTGTCGTCGACCAGGTGGTTCAGTTTCAGCATGTACATGTAACCCACGGTTACCGGACGCTCGAACTGCTCACCGGTGCGGCCGTCGAACAGGGTGATCTGACCGGAAGTCGGCAGGTCGCCCAGCTGCAGCAGCGCTTTAATTTCCGCTTCTTTCGCACCGTCGAACACCGGCGTTGCGATCGGCATACCTTTACGCAGGTTTTCAGCCAGACGCAGAACTTCTTCATCGCTGAAGGTATTCAGGTCAACTTTCTGACGAACGTCAGCGCCCAGATCGTAGGCACGCTGGATGAACTCGCGCAGTTTCGCGACTTCCTGCTGCTGTTTCAGCATGGCGTTGATCTTATCGCCGATGCCTTTCGCAGCCATACCCAGGTGAGTTTCCAGGATCTGACCGATGTTCATACGAGACGGTACGCCCAGCGGGTTCAGGACGATATCTACCGGCGTACCGTTAGCATCGTGCGGCATATCTTCGATCGGGTTGATCTTAGAGATAACACCCTTGTTACCGTGACGACCTGCCATCTTGTCACCAGGCTGGATACGGCGTTTAACGGCCAGGTATACCTTAACAATCTTCAGCACGCCCGGTGCCAGATCGTCGCCTTGGGTGATTTTGCGGCGTTTCGCTTCGAGTTTTTTCTCGAACTCGTGTTTCAGTTCGTCGTACTGCTCAGCTAGTTGTTCCAGCTGATTTTGTTTCTCTTCGTCGGTCAGGCCCAGTTCCAGCCAGCGATCGCGCGGCAGTTTGTCGAGCTTCTCAGCTTCAACGCCACCGGAGACCAGCACCGCGTAGATACGACTGAACAGACCGGCTTCGAGGATCTGCAGTTCTTCAGACAGGTCTTTTTTGGCCTGCTTCAGCTGCATCTCTTCGATTTCCAGCGCACGTTTGTCTTTTTCTACGCCGTCACGGGTAAAGACCTGAACGTCGATAACGGTACCAGAGACACCGTTCGGTACGCGCAGAGAAGAGTCTTTAACGTCAGACGCTTTCTCACCGAAGATCGCACGCAGCAGTTTCTCTTCCGGCGTCAGCTGGGTTTCACCTTTCGGCGTAACCTTACCAACCAGAATGTCGCCGCCGGTCACTTCCGCACCGATATAAACGATACCGGACTCATCCAGTTTGGAGAGCGCAGCTTCACCCACGTTCGGGATGTCAGCGGTGATCTCTTCCGGCCCCAGCTTGGTGTCACGGGACACGCACGCCAGTTCCTGAATGTGGATAGTGGTGAAACGGTCTTCCTGGACAACACGCTCGGAAACGAGGATGGAGTCTTCGAAGTTGTAGCCGTTCCACGGCATGAACGCGACGCGCATGTTCTGACCCAGCGCCAGCTCACCGAGGTCGGTGGACGGGCCGTCGGCCAGCACGTCGCCGCGCTCGATAGGTTCGCCCAGGGACACGCAAGGCATCTGGTTGATGCAGGTGTTCTGGTTAGAACGGGTGTATTTAGTCAGGTTATAGATGTCGATACCCGCTTCGCCCGGGTACATCTCGTCTTCGTTAACTTTGATAACGATACGGGAAGCATCCACGTACTGAACGGTACCGCCGCGCTTAGCAACGGCAGTAACGCCGGAGTCGACGGCTACAGCACGTTCCATACCGGTACCAACCAGCGGCTTATCTGCGCGCAGAGTCGGAACGGCCTGACGTTGCATGTTCGCACCCATCAATGCACGGTTGGCGTCATCGTGTTCCAGGAACGGGATCAGGGACGCACCGACGGATACCACCTGCTGGGTGGATACGTCCATGTAGTCAACCTGGTCGCGGCTGAACAAGCTGGATTCGCCTTTGCTACGGCAGGTCACCAGATCTTCTACGAAGTGGCCGTTTTCATCCAGGTTGGAGTTCGCCTGAGCGATAACGTAGTTGCCTTCTTCGATAGCAGACAGGTAGTGAATTTCGTCGGTAACCACACCGTCGGTCACTTTACGATACGGCGTCTCGAGGAAGCCATATTCGTTGGTCTGCGCGTATACGGACAGGGAGTTGATCAGACCGATGTTCGGACCTTCAGGCGTTTCGATTGGACATACGCGACCGTAGTGAGTCGGGTGTACGTCTCGAACTTCGAAGCCTGCGCGCTCACGGGTCAGACCGCCTGGGCCGAGTGCGGAGATACGACGTTTGTGCGTGATCTCAGACAGCGGGTTGTTCTGGTCCATAAACTGAGACAGCTGGCTGGAACCAAAGAACTCTTTCACTGCTGCGGAAATCGGCTTGGCGTTGATCATATCCTGAGGCATCAGGGTATCCAGATCGCCCAGAGACAGACGCTCTTTCACCGCACGTTCTACACGTACCAGGCCAACGCGGAACTGGTTTTCCGCCATTTCGCCAACGGAACGGATACGACGGTTGCCGAGGTGGTCGATATCGTCCACTTCGCCTTTACCGTTACGGATATCGATGAGCTTCTTCATCACTTCGATGATGTCGTCTTTGCTCAGGATACCGGAACCTTCGATTTCGTCGCGCAGCAGAGAACGGTTGAACTTCATACGACCAACCGCGGACAGATCGTAGCGGTCTTCGGAGAAGAACAGGTTCTCAAACAGGCTTTCAGCGGCTTCACGAGTCGGCGGCTCGCCAGGGCGCATCATGCGGTAGATTTCTACCAGCGCGCTCAGACGATCGTTAGTCGGGTCGACGCGTACCGTTTCAGAGATGTATGGACCGTGGTCCAGATCGTTGGTAAACAGCGTTTCGATGCGCTTGTGGCCAGACTGGCTCAGCTTAGCCAGCAGATCCAGGCTCAGCTCCATGTTCGCCGGGCAGATCAGTTCGCCAGTCGCTTCATCGATATAGTCTTTAGCCGCCACTTTGCCCGCGATATATTCAACCGGCACTTCGATATGCTTGATATCGTCTTTTTCCAGCTGACGGATATGGCGAGCCGTGATGCGACGGCCTTTCTCAACGTACACTTTGCCGTTGGCTTCGATATCGAAGGAGGCGGTTTCACCGCGCAGACGCTCCGGAATCAGCTCCATCTGCAGCTTGTTGTCGCGAATTTCAAAGACCACTTTTTCGAAGAACAGGTCAAGGATCTGCTCAGTGGTGTAATTCAGCGCGCGCAGGATGATGGTAGCCGGCAGCTTACGACGACGGTCGATACGAACGAACAAGTTGTCTTTCGGGTCGAATTCGAAGTCCAGCCAGGAACCGCGGTAAGGGATGATACGTGCGTTATACAGAACCTTACCGGATGAGTGAGTCTTACCTTTGTCACTGTCAAAGAAGACGCCCGGGCTACGGTGCAGCTGAGAAACGATAACACGCTCGGTACCGTTGATGACGAAGGTACCGTTGTCGGTCATGAGCGGGATTTCGCCCATGTAGACTTCTTGTTCTTTAATGTCTTTGACGGTGCCTTCCGGCGCTTCGCGCTCGTAGATCACCAGACGCAGTTTTACGCGCAGCGGTGCAGAGTAAGTCACGCCACGGATCTGACATTCTTTAACGTCAAAAACCGGTTCGCCCAGACGGTAGCTGACGTATTGCAGCTCGGAATTACCGCTGTAGCTCTGAATCGGGAACACGGAACGGAAAGCAGCTTCCAGACCGTACTGCCCTTCAGGATCTTGCTCGATAAACTTCTGGAACGAGTCAAGCTGGATAGAAAGGAGATATGGCACATCCAGAACTTGTGGACGTTTACCAAAATCCTTACGAATACGTTTTTTCTCGGTATAGGAGTAAACCATAGGGTTCCTCAGCTCGCTGACAAGTCGACCCATCTGCCCGCAGAGGGCAGTTTTTTATGCAACACTATTTTGTTGACCGGAAAATGGAACACTTTCCGCAATGCCTGTTGCTATCACGCTTAAACCATTTCATTGCGATTTACACAGCCCAGGAACCCTAACCTGTCGCAGTATATTAAGTCGTCGATAGAAACAAGCATTGAGAGGCAAACCAGTAGTCAAACAGCGTGAAACGCTACTGGCGCCTTACAGCGCAAAAAGGCTGGTGACCAAAAAGTCACCAGCCTCAGCCTGATTTCTCAGGCTGCAACCGGAAGGGTTGGCTTATTTAACTTCAACTTCAGCGCCAGCTTCTTCCAGAGATTTTTTCAGAGCTTCAGCGTCGTCTTTGCTGATGCCTTCTTTCAGTGCAGCCGGAGCAGATTCTACCAGGTCTTTAGCTTCTTTCAGACCCAGGCCAGTCGCGCCACGTACTGCTTTGATAACAGCAACTTTGTTAGCGCCAGCAGCTTTCAGAATTACGTCGAATTCAGTTTTTTCTTCAGCAGCTTCAACCGGGCCAGCAGCTACAGCTACAGCAGCAGCAGCGGAAACACCGAATTTTTCTTCCATTGCAGAGATCAGCTCAACAACGTCCATTACGGACATAGCGGATACTGCTTCAATGATTTGATCTTTAGTGATAGACATTTAAATTGTTCCTGAATATCAGAATAAGTTTATACGTAAGCGAATGCTTTACAATGATAACTGCGATTAAGCAGCTTCTTTCGCATCGCGTACAGCAGCCAGAGTACGAACCAGTTTGCCAGCCGAAGCTTCTTTCATGGTTGCCATCAGGCGTGCAATTGCTTCTTCGTAGGTCGGCAGAGTTGCCAGGCGGTCGATCTGCGACGCCGGGATCAGCTCACCTTCAAAGGCAGCGGCTTTGACCTCAAATTTTGCATTCGCTTTCGCGAACTCTTTGAACAGACGAGCAGCAGCGCCCGGGTGTTCCATAGAGTATGCAATCAGGGTCGGACCAACAAACGTGTCTTTCAGGCACTCGAACTGAGTACCTTCAACGACGCGGCGCAGCAGGGTGTTACGAACAACACGCATGTATACGCCAGCTTCACGACCTGCTTTACGCAGTTCAGTCATTTTATCTACAGTTACGCCACGGGAATCCGCAACTACTGCAGACAGCGCGCCTTTGGCTACTTCGCTGACTTCAGCAACAATCGCTTGTTTGTCTTGAAGATTTAAAGCCATTAGCTTTGCTCCTGGATGTTTGCCAGAGCCTATGCTCTGGAACTCACTTCACTCAATTCAACGAATAGAGCGTCTAAATACGGTGAGCAGAAACAAGCCAGAATATCCAAAAATAATCTTAGCGTTCTGTCACCGTCTACGCAGGGGATTAAGTTTCTTGCGAAACACCTGCGGTCTTCGACGGAGGCCTGGATAGGCCAGGCTCCAACGAACAATTCGGTTACCTGCTAACCATCGTTAGCAAACGTGGGCGAAGATTGTAGACAAATTCGCCGCCCACGTAAAGGCATTAGTTTGCAGAAGCGTTCAGGCCAGCCTGATCTACTGCAACACCTGCACCCATGGTGGTGGAGATGCTAACTTTCTTGATGTACACGCCTTTCGCCTGAGTCGGTTTTGCTTTTTTCAGCGCAACCAGCAGAGCTTCCAGGTTTTCTTTCAGTTTGTCAGCGTCAAAGTCCACTTTACCGATGGTGGTGTGGATGATGCCGTTTTTGTCGTTACGGTAACGAACCTGACCTGCTTTCGCGTTTTTAACCGCTTCAGCAACGTTCGGAGTTACGGTACCCACTTTCGGGTTCGGCATCAGGCCACGCGGACCCAGAACCTGACCCAGCTGGCCAACAACGCGCATTGCATCCGGGGAAGCAATAACAACGTCAAAGTTCATTTCGCCTTTTTTGATCTGCTCAGCCAGATCTTCCATACCTACCAGCTCAGCGCCTGCAGCTTTAGCAGCTTCAGCGTTTGCGCCCTGGGTAAATACGGCTACGCGAACGGAACGGCCAGTACCGTGCGGCAGTACAGTTGCGCCACGGACGTTCTGGTCAGATTTACGCGCGTCGATGCCGAGGTTAACGGCAACGTCTACGCTTTCGGTAAATTTAGCGGTGGCCAGCTCTTTCAGCAGAGCGATGGCTTCGTTGATGTCGTACTGTTTAGTTGCATCAACTTTCTCACGGATCACGCGCATGCGCTTGGTCAGTTTAGCCATTTCTTAGTCCTCCACTACCAGGCCCATGGAACGTGCAGTACCTTCGATGGAGCGAGTCATCGCTTCAATGTCGGCACCAGTCATGTCGGCAGCTTTGGTCTGCGCGATTTCCTGCAGCTGAGCGCGGGAGATTTTACCCACTTTATCTTTGTTCGGCTTACCGGAACCAGACTTGATGCCTGCAGCTTTCTTCAGCAGAACAGCAGCCGGCGGAGTCTTGGTAACAAAGGTAAAGGAACGGTCAGCGTAAACGGTGATAACAACCGGGATCGGCAGACCTTTCTCCAGGGAATCAGTTTTGGCGTTGAACGCTTTGCAGAATTCCATGATGTTCACGCCCTGCTGACCCAGTGCTGGGCCGACCGGCGGGCTCGGGTTCGCCATACCAGCTGCAACCTGCAGCTTGACGTAGGCTTGGACTTTCTTAGCCATTCTTAAATCCTCAAATTGGGTATTAACGCTTCAGAGAAGCTCCCCGTGATTAAACATCGTTTTACGGGCCGGGCCCATAAAAACAAAAGGCGCGAAATTGTATGCCAATTTCGCGCCCTATGCAACGATTAAATCGCTGCTTTTTTGATCGCCGGCTTACGCCTTCTCAACCTGGCTGAAGTCCAGTTCTACCGGGGTCGCACGACCGAAGATAGAAACGGAAACTTTCAGGCGGGACTTCTCATAGTCCACTTCTTCCACCACGCCGTTAAAGTCAGCGAACGGACCGTCGTTAACGCGAACCATTTCACCCGGTTCAAACAGCGTTTTCGGACGCGGCTTATCGCCAACCTGCTGCAGACGATTCATGATGGCGTCGACTTCTTTGTCGCTGATCGGCGCCGGACGGTCAGAGGTACCGCCGATGAAGCCCATCACGCGCGGTACGCTGCGCACCAGGTGCCAGCTTGCGTCGTTCATGACCATCTGGACCAGAACGTAGCCCGGGAAGAATTTACGTTCGCTTTTGCGACGCTGGCCGCCACGGATCTCAACCACTTCTTCGGTCGGGACCATGACTTCACCAAATAACTCTTCCATGTTGTGTAATTTGATATGTTCACGCAGCGACGTGGCTACGCGACCTTCAAAACCGGAAAACGCCTGAACGACGTACCAGCGCTTTTTAGGAGCTTCAGACATCTCAGAACCTCAGGCCAGTGATAAAGGAGACCAGGCGAACCAGAATACCATCCAGTCCCCACAGGATCAGTGACATTACTGCAGTCACGGCAGCAACAATCAGCGTAGTATGCAGCGTTTCCTGGCGAGTCGGCCAAATCACTTTACGAACTTCGGTTCTCGCTTCGCGAGCAAAAGCAACGGTCGCCTTACCTTTCGTCGTCAACAGCGCGACGCCACCGGCAGCAGCAATAAGAATAACCACGGCCAGCGCACGCACCGCCAGCATAATGTCGCGATAAAGGAAGTTGCCCACGATCGCCACGATCAGCAGCACGGCAACGATAATCCACTTCATCGCTTCCAGGCCGCGCCCGCTCCCTTGAGCTTCGGTATTCGCACTCATAAACCAACCTGTCAGAAGTATTCTACAAACAATTTCACCCCGCGGGGGCGAGGCGATCCAAACCGAAATTAAGTTTCGGATTATACACTTAACTATTCAAATTGCTTCAACGCTGACGGTTCTGTCGCCCCTGCCCTGCTGTTGCAAAGAAGGATACTGATTTGCCGTCGCACTACCGCTCGAATGGTTTGGTGTATAAACGCCCTCTTCAGAGCCTGTCTCAGCAATGATTATGACAAATAAAATCACTGATGAGCCAGGTTCTGGTGTGAAAGCGTGCAAAAAGGGCATCAAATGATGCCCTTTTATTGCGCATTGCGTCAAATGTTATCAGCGATTAGCCGAGAACTTTAGCAACCACGCCCGCGCCAACGGTACGACCGCCTTCACGGATTGCGAAACGCAGACCATCGTCCATCGCGATCGGGTGGATCA
>NZ_JBEAHA010000023.1:0-42132 GCF_040061975.1 Klebsiella sp. GG_Kp146 | reverse complement strand
CATCCTGCACGACCCACCAATGTAAAAAGGCGCCCTAAAGGCGCCTTTTTGCTATCTGCCCGCCCATCAATTTCCACAATATTGTATTCAGCACTTTCCCATGGTCGCGCTGCGCTTACCACGCCTGCACAGGGCGCGAACCGGTAGCCCGGACAGCGACGCAGCATCGTCCCCTGGAACAGGCGCTGATGTACAAAATTCATCACGACTTTTGGCGCGTAATCGGCTATCTTGTTTAGCATATAAAACACCATGACCGTATCATGGCGCGGGCAGGCCATACTGACGGTCTTTGAGTTAAGCCAGTAAAACGAGATTGCATGATGAGCGTAATGTTTGATCCTGAAACGGCGATTTATCCCTTCCCACCGAAACCTCAGCCGCTGACCGTCGATGAAAAGCAGTTTTACCGCGAAAAAATCAAGCGTCTGCTGCGCGAGCGCGATGCCGTGATGGTGGCGCATTACTACACCGATCCTGAAATTCAGCAGCTGGCGGAAGAGACCGGCGGCTGTATTGCCGACTCGCTGGAGATGGCGCGCTTTGGCGCCCGCCATTCGGCCTCTACGCTGCTGGTCGCCGGGGTGCGTTTTATGGGGGAAACCGCCAAAATCCTCAGCCCGGAAAAGACCATTCTGATGCCGACTCTGAACGCCGAGTGTTCCCTGGATCTGGGCTGTCCGATTGAGGAGTTCAACGCCTTTTGCGACGCTCATCCTGACCGCACCGTGGTGGTCTATGCCAATACGTCTGCCGCGGTGAAGGCTCGCGCCGACTGGGTGGTGACCTCCAGCATCGCCGTGGAACTCATTGACCATCTGGATAGCCTTGGTCAAAAAATCCTCTGGGCGCCGGACCGCCATCTTGGCCGTTACGTTCAGCGTCAGACCGGCGCAGATGTGCTCTGCTGGCAGGGGGCGTGCATCGTGCACGACGAGTTTAAAACCCAGGCGTTGATGCGGATGAAGGCTCTGCATCCCGAAGCCGCTGTGCTGGTCCATCCCGAGTCGCCGCAGGCGATCGTCGAGATGGCCGATGCCGTAGGCTCCACCAGCCAGCTGATCGCGGCGGCGAAAAGCCTGCCCCAGCGCCAGCTGATCGTGGCGACCGATCGCGGTATCTTTTATAAAATGCAGCAGGCGGTGCCGGAGAAAACGCTGCTGGAAGCGCCCACCGCCGGTGAAGGGGCGACCTGCCGCAGCTGCGCGCATTGTCCGTGGATGGCGATGAACGGCCTGAAAGCCATTGCCGAGGGTCTCGAGCAGGGCGGCGCTGAACATGAAATCCACGTCGACGAAGCGCTGCGGACTGGCGCATTAATTCCCCTTAACCGGATGCTGGATTTTGCGGCTACACTACGGGGATAACCTATTGCCGCGTCATCTGGCGCTGAGAGGATAAAATGGATTTTTTTAGCACGCAGAATATTTTAGTACATATACCCATCGGCGCCGGGGGGTACGATCTCTCCTGGATAGAGGCCGTAGGGACCATCGCCGGGCTGTTGTGCATCTGGCTGGCGAGCCTGGAGAAGATCAGTAACTATGCCTTCGGTCTGGTCAACGTCACGCTGTTCGCCATCATCTTCTTTCAGATCCAGCTGTATGCCAGCCTGTTGCTGCAGCTGTTCTTCTTTGCCGCTAACGTTTACGGCTGGTATGCCTGGTCGCGGCAAAGCAGCAACCATGAGGCTGAGTTGCAGATCCGCTGGCTACCGCGCAGTAAAGCTCTGGGCTGGCTGGCGGCCTGCGTGGTGGCGATCGGCTTGCTGACCCTGTTTATCAATCCGTTTTTTGCTTTCCTGACGCGGATCGCGGTCAGCCTGATGCAAGCGCTCGGTTTGCAGGTCACTATGCCGGAACTGCAGCCGGACGCCTTCCCGTTCTGGGACTCCTGTATGACGGTGCTGTCGGTAGTGGCGATGATCTTAATGACCCGCAAATACGTTGAGAACTGGCTGCTGTGGGTCATCGTCAACGTCATCAGCGTGGTGATTTTTGCCCGTCAGGGCGTCTATGCGATGTCGCTGGAATATCTCTTGCTGACGTTCATTGCGCTGAACGGCAGCCGGATGTGGATAAACAGCGCGCGTGAGCGAGGTTCTCACGCGTTTTCTGGCTAATGGTGGTGGTGATGATCGTGCCCGGCGTGCATCGTGTTGAGATGGCACTCCGGGCCGCTGCAGGGCTGGTACTCCATCTGCACCGTGGCATGCTCAATTTCATATTTATGTTCCAGGAAATGCAGGATGCGGTTGAGTAACGCATCATGATCGTGCGGCGGCACAACCTGCACATGCAGCGTCATCACCGGTTTTTCCCCCACCAGCCAGACGTGGACGTGGTGAACATCGCGCACCTCCGGGATAGAGCGGCGGATATCCCGCTGCAGGGCCGTCACATCCAGCGAACGCGGCGCGCCTTCCAGCAGCTCATTCAGACTCTCCTTCAGCAGACGCCAGGCGCTACGTAACACCAGGCAGGAAACCACCACGGAAAGGATCGGGTCGACAGGTGTCCAGCCGGTGGTGAGGATCACCACGGCGGCCACAATCGCGCCAACCGAGCCCAGCAGATCGCCGAGCACGTGTAGCGCCGCGGCGCGCACGTTGAGGTTCCGCTCTTCGCTGCCACGATGCAGGATCCAGAAAGCCAGCACGTTGGCCAGCAGGCCAGCGACCGCAATCACCATCATCGTCACGCCGGCAACCGGCTGCGGGTGCTGGAAGCGCTGAATGGCCTCCCAGACAATCAGCATGGTGATCACCACCAGAGCAATGGCATTGAGAAACGCCGCCAGGGTGGTCAAACGCAGCCAGCCAAAGGTATGGCGGGCATTCGGGGGACGGCTGGCGAAGCGAACCGCCAGCAGCGCAAACAGCAGGGCGGCGGAGTCGGTGAGCATATGGCCGGCATCCGCCAGCAGGGCCAACGAGCCGGAGATCGCGCCGCCGATGGCTTCTACCAGCATAAAACCAGCGGTGACGATGAACGCCCAGAGCAGCCGGCGGGCGTTGCCGTTATCCGGAGCCTGGGCGGAGGAGTGCGAATGCGAGTGCGCCATAGTGTCGTCCCTTGATAGTTATCATTATCACGCTATGACATCATAAACAGAGAACGATAACAAACAGAGAAAAGGCGAGCCCGGCTCGCCTTTTCTCTGTTTGCACTCACCGCATCAATTATTGGGTGGTGCCGTCGGTTTTGTTGTTGTCATGGTTCATGCTGTCGCCGTTGTCCAGCTTCTTACCGGTGTCCGGACAGCGGCCGTCTTTACACATCGAGTTTTTATGGACCTCATCGCTCGACATATTGTCCTGGCCCATCGTCGAGCCGTCAGGATGAAGCATGGTGCCGCCAGTGCCAGAGCCAGAGCCAGAATTGATTTGGCTATTATCGACGTTATTCGGCGCCACGTTTTCACGGGCGTCCGGCGCCACCTGACCGGCATCAGCGGAAGAGTTGGCCTGGCCATTGTTGGACTGGGCGCCGGCGTCTGCCGCCAGGGCCGCGCCGCTGGCAAGACCTAAGGTGGCGGTGAGCAAAAGGGTCGTCAGTTTTTTCATGTTCATCGGATACTCCTGTTGGGTCGGGAAGCGGTAACTACGCCTCCAGCGGTAAGTGTGCCAGGGATCTGACTCGCTATGGTTAAAGACTCCGCAGACGATCGCAGTGTCACTATATAATCCTGAAACGTAAGGCTTAATTAGCTTTAACAGTTAAATATTGTAGTTCATGAGTCTGGTTTCGCTACTTTATGGCGTATTTTTGCCTATTTCCAGGATTATTCCATCACTACTGTAAAATCACGTTTACACTATTTCAGCGAAGAGATAGATTGGAGGGATTGCATTTCATTGAATAAGTATGCCAACGCTGGAAAGAAGATGAATTATCAGAACGACGATTTACGCATTAAAGAGATCAACGAATTATTACCTCCCGTTGCGCTCCTGGAAAAATTCCCTGCTACCGAAAATGCTGCAAACACCGTTGCACATGCTCGCAAAGCGATCCACCAGATCCTCAAAGGTGATGATGACCGCCTGCTGGTGGTGATTGGGCCCTGTTCTATTCACGACCCGGCGGCGGCGAAAGAGTACGCTTCCCGTCTGCTGACCCTGCGCGAGGCGCTGAAGGGCGAGCTCGAGATCGTCATGCGCGTCTATTTTGAGAAACCGCGCACTACCGTCGGCTGGAAAGGGCTTATCAACGATCCCCATATGGATAACAGCTTCCGCATCAACGACGGGTTACGCATTGCGCGCAAGCTGCTGCTGGACATTAACGACAGCGGCCTGCCGGCGGCGGGGGAATTCCTCGATATGATCACCCCGCAGTATGTCGCCGATCTGATGAGCTGGGGCGCCATCGGGGCGCGCACCACCGAATCCCAGGTGCACCGCGAGCTCGCCTCGGGGCTCTCCTGCCCGGTGGGCTTTAAAAACGGTACCGATGGCACCATCAAGGTAGCTATCGACGCGATTAACGCCGCCGGCGCGCCGCACTGTTTCCTGTCGGTCACCAAGTGGGGCCACTCCGCTATCGTCAATACCAGCGGCAACGGCGACTGCCATATTATTCTGCGCGGCGGCAAAGAGCCGAACTACAGCGCGAAGCACGTAGCGGAGGTGAAAATCGGTCTGGCGAAAGCGGGCCTGCCGGCCCAGGTGATGATCGACTTCAGCCACGCCAACTCCAGCAAGCAGTTCAAGAAGCAGATGGAAGTAGGCGCCGACGTATGCCAGCAGATTGCCGGCGGCGAGCGCGCCATTATGGGCGTGATGATTGAAAGCCATCTGGTGGAAGGCAACCAGAGCCTTGAGAGCGGTGAACCGCTGACCTACGGCAAGAGCGTCACCGACGCCTGCATCGGCTGGGAGGATACTGAAGCGATCCTGCGTCAGCTGGCGGAAGCGGTGAAAACCCGCCGCGGCTAAGCTACGTTGCGCTCGCGCAGGTCATAAAAAAAGCGTGGAGATTTCCACGCTTTTTTATTTTCACCGGGGGAAATTACTTCGCTTTACCCTGGTTGGCGACGGCAGCCGCTTTCGCCGCGATCTCTTCCGCGTTGCCCAGATAGTAATGTTTGATCGGCTTGAAGTTTTCATCGAACTCATACACCAGCGGTACGCCGGTCGGGATGTTCAGTTCGAGGATCTCGTCTTCGCCCATGTTGTCGAGGTATTTAACCAGCGCGCGCAGGGAGTTACCGTGAGCGGCGATGATCACGCGCTCACCGCTTTTCAGGCGCGGCAGAATGGTTTCGTTCCAGTAAGGCACGACGCGGTCGATGGTCAGCGCCAGGCTTTCAGTGGTCGGCAGTTCCGCGTCGGTCAGTTTTGCATAGCGCGGATCGTGGCCCGGGTAGCGCTCGTCGTCTTTGGTCAGCTCCGGCGGAGTAACGGCGAAGCCGCGACGCCACTGTTTAACCTGCTCGTCGCCGTATTTCTCAGCAGTTTCCGCTTTGTTCAGGCCCTGCAGCGCGCCGTAATGACGCTCGTTCAGCTTCCAGGATTTCTCAACCGGCAGCCAGGCCTGATCCAGTTCGTCCAGCACGTTCCACAGGGTGTGGATGGCACGTTTCAGCACGGAGGTATAAGCAAAATCAAAGCTGAAGCCTTCAGCCTTCAGCAGTTTACCTGCCGCTTTCGCTTCGCTAATGCCTTTCTCGGACAGATCAACGTCATACCAACCGGTGAAGCGGTTTTCGTTGTTCCACTGGCTTTCGCCATGACGAACCAGTACCAGCTTAGTTACAGCCATTCTCTTACTCCTCTCTACACGCCATCCCTCGCGCCGCGAACGGTGCGCTGAATATGTTGGTGTATGTGTTATTGATTGATAACTATTCTCATTATATTGCCGTGATTTGGCTCACGGCAATGCTTATCCCTAACCATAGCGAAAATAGTGGCTCAGTGTAAGGTGCTTGTAAAACACAGGTTATTTTTTTGTCCTTTAGTGACGGAAATTAGAGCAGGTTGCTGAAAAAAGAGGCGGCGGAGAGGAGGGCGGGGACGAAACTCAGCGCCCCCCGGCGGAGGGCGCTGGCGATTAGCGGGCAATAAACTGATATTCCGTCAGGCTGACGTACTCCTGGCCCGGACGTAACACACAGTCCGGCTGCGGCCATTCCGGATGATTCGGCGAATCCGGCAGGAATTCGCTCTCCAGCGCCAGCCCCTGCCAGTCGGCGTAGGGTTCCGTCGTCTGCGACGGGGTGCCGCCGAGATAGTTGCCGGAATAAAACTGTAGCGCCGGAGCGGAGGTATAGACCGTCATCTGCAGCTTGCCGTCCTGCGACCAGACCTGCGCCGCAGGTTGAGTGGCGTCGCCTCTGGCGTCCAGCAGGAAGGCATGGTCATAACCCTTCACCTTTTGCTGATCGGCATCCGCGAGGAAGTCGGCGGCGATGGTTTTCGGCTGGCGGAAATCAAAGCTGGTGCCGGCGACGTCTTTGAGTCCGCCGCCAGGGATACCATCGCTTTCCACCGGCAAATAGCGATGGGCGAGGATCTGCAGCTGGTGCTGGCGCACGTCGCCCTGGTCACCGTCGAGGTTGAAATAGACGTGATTGGTCATGTTCACCGGGCAGGGTTGGTCCACGGTGGCGCGATAGGTAATCGCGATGCGGTTATCGTCGGTCAGACGATAGTGCGCGGTGGCCTGCAGAGTGCCCGGAAAGCCTTGATCGCCATCGGGCGAGGTCAGGGCGAACAGCGCTTCCTGCTCGTCGGCGCGGACGATGCGCCAGCGGCGTTTATCAAACCCTTCCGGGCCGCCGTGAAGCTGGTGGCCCGCGTCGTTTGACGGCGTGACGGTGACGAGCTGGCCGTCAAGCGGGAAGCGGCTATTGCCGATACGGTTGGCGTAGCGGCCTACCGAGGCGCCAAGAAACGCGGCCTGGCGGGCATAGTCTTCCAGCTTTGCGCAGCCCAGCAGCGGATGGCGCACGCTGCCATCGGCCAGCGGCACCTCGGCGCTGAGCAACGTCGCGCCCCAGTCCGCCACGGTGACGGTCATCCCCGCCTTATTGCGCAGGGTTACCTGCTGCCATGGCTGGCCGTCCGGCGCCAGCGCGGTAGTTTGCGTTACCATTGACCAGCCCCCTGTGACGGTTTGCAGACATAAAACGTCTCTTTAATTCCGGTTTTCGCTTCATACTCGTTGGCAACGGCCTGCTGAACGGTATCGACCAGATCTTCCGGGACCAGCGCTACCACACAGCCGCCAAAACCGCCGCCGGTCATGCGCACGCCGCCCTTATCGCCGATTGTCGCCTTGACGATCTCCACCAGGGTGTCGATCTGCGGGACGGTGATCTCGAAATCATCGCGCATCGAGGCGTGGGATTCGGCCATCAGCTCGCCCATCCGCTTCAGGTCGCCTTTTTCAAGGGCGCTGGCGGCTTCCACGGTGCGGGCATTCTCCGTCAGCACATGACGTACCCGCTTCGCCACCACCGGATCCAGCTCATGGGCGACAGCGTTGAATTGCTCAAGGGTGACATCGCGCAGAGCGGGCTGCTGGAAGAAACGCGCGCCGGTCTCGCACTGTTCACGACGGGTGTTGTACTCGCTGCCGACGAGGGTGCGCTTAAAGTTGCTGTTGATGATCACCACCGCCACGCCTTTCGGCATCGAGACGGCTTTGGTGCCCAGCGAGCGGCAGTCGATCAGCAGCGCATGGTCTTTTTTGCCCAGCGCCGAAATCAGCTGATCCATGATCCCGCAGTTGCAGCCGACGAACTGATTTTCCGCCTCCTGGCCGTTGAGGGCGATTTGCGCGCCGTCCAGCGGCAGATGGTAGAGCTGCTGGAACACGGTGCCGACGGCGACCTCCAGCGAGGCTGAGGAGCTTAAGCCCGCGCCCTGCGGCACATTGCCGCTGATCACCAGATCCGCGCCGCCGAAGTGGCTGTTCCGCTGTTGCAGATGCTTCACCACGCCGCGGACATAGTTCGACCACTGCTGGGTGTCGTGGCTGAGAATCGGCGCGTCGAGAGAGAATTCGTCGGTCTGATTGTCGTAATCGGCGGCAATCACCCGCACGGTACGATCGTCGCGCGGCGCACAGCTGATCACCGTCTGGTAGTCGATGGCGCAGGGCAGCACAAAGCCGTCGTTGTAATCGGTATGCTCGCCGATCAGGTTGACGCGGCCTGGTGCCTGAATGACATGGCTGGCCGGGTAGCCGAAGGCCTCAGCAAACAGGGTTTGGGTTTTCTCTTTCAGACTCATCATTACACTCCGGATTCACGAAAATGGACGTCGCTGACGGCGCGCAGTCGTTCGGCAGCTTGCTCGGCGGTGAGATCGCGCTGCGTTTCGGCCAGCATTTCGTAGCCAACCATAAACTTGCGGACCGTCGCGGAGCGCAGCAGCGGCGGATAAAAGTGGGCGTGAAGCTGCCAGTGGTTATGGTCTTCATCGTTAAACGGCGCGCCGTGCCAGCCCATGGAGTAGGGGAATGAGCACTGGAACAGGTTGTCGTAACGGCTGGTCAGCTTTTTCAACGCCAGCGCCAGATCGCTGCGCTGGGCGTCGGTTAAATCGGTAATACGCTGCACGGGCGCTTTCGGCAGCAGCAGCGTTTCGAACGGCCATGCGGCCCAGTAGGGCACGACCGCCAGCCAGTGATCGGTGTCGACCACCGTGCGGCTGCCGTCGGCCAGTTCGCGCCGGGCATAGTCCAGCAGCATCGGCTGGCCCTGGCTGGCGTAATACGCTTTCTGCAGACGGTCTTCCCGTTCCGCTTCATTAGGCAGGAAGCTGTTGGCCCATACCTGACCGTGCGGGTGCGGGTTGGAGCAGCCCATCGCTGCTCCTTTGTTTTCAAAGACCTGCACCCACGGGTAGCTTTTCCCGAGGTCCGCGGTCTGTTCCTGCCACGCTTTAACCACGCCTTCCAGCGCTTCTAGGCTCAGTTCCGGCAGCGTTTTGCTGTGGTCTGGCGAGAAGCAGATCACCCGACTGGTGCCGCGCGCGCTCTGGCAGCGCATCAGCGGATCGTCACTCTCCGGGGCATCCGGGGTGTCGGTCATCAGGGCCGCAAAGTCGTTGGTAAACACGTAGGTGCCGGTGTAATTCGGATTCGTGTCGCCGGTGACCCGGGTGTTGCCCGGGCACAGGAAACAGTCCGGATCGTGGGCCGGCAAGGTCTGTTTTGCCGGCGTCTCCTGCGCTCCCTGCCAGGGGCGCTTGGCGCGATGCGGAGAAACCAGTATCCACTGCCCGGTTAACGGGTTATAACGACGATGCGGATGGTCAACGGGGTTAAATACGCTCATGAAGGTTCCTTAGTCTGGATAACCCTGCGGATGGCGGGACTGCCAGTTCCAGGTGTCCTGCGCCATTTCGTCCAGGTTGCGCGTCACGCGCCAGTTCAGCTCGCGGTCGGCCTTGGCGGCATCCGCCCAGTAGGCCGGGAGGTCGCCATCGCGGCGCGGCGCGAAATGGTAGTTAATCGGTTTGCCGCAGGCCTTGCTGAAAGCATTGACCACGTCGAGCACGCTGCTGCCGACGCCGGCGCCAAGGTTGTAGATATGGACCCCGGCTTTGTCAGCCAGTTTTTCCATGGCCGCGACGTGGCCGTCGGCAAGGTCCATGACGTGGATATAATCGCGCACGCCGGTGCCATCTTCGGTCGGGTAGTCGTTACCAAACACGGCCAGCGATTCGCGACGGCCAACGGCGACCTGGGCGATATACGGCATCAGGTTATTCGGGATCCCCTGCGGGTCTTCGCCCATGTCGCCCGACGGGTGGGCGCCGACCGGGTTGAAGTAGCGCAGCAGCGCAATGCTCCACTCCGGCTGCGCTTTTTGCAGGTCGGTCAGGATCTGCTCCACCATCAGTTTGCTTTTACCGTAGGGGCTTTGCGGGGTGCCGGTCGGGAAGCTTTCGACATACGGGATTTTCGGCTGGTCGCCGTAGACGGTGGCGGAGGAGCTAAAGATGAAGTTCTTCACGCCCGCGGCGCGCATGGCGGAGACTAATTTCAGTGTGCCGGTGACGTTATTGTCGTAATATTCCAGCGGCTTGGCGACGGACTCCCCGACGGCTTTCAGCCCGGCGAAGTGGATCACCGCTTCAATGGCGTGATCGTGGAGGATCTCGGTCATCAGCGCTTCGTTACGAATATCGCCTTCAATAAAGGTGGCTTCTTTGCCGCCGAGACGCTCAATCACCGGCAGTACGCTGCGCTTGCTGTTGCAGAGATTGTCGAGGATCACCACCTCATGCCCCTGCAGCAGCAGTTGAACGCAGGTATGACTTCCAATGTAACCGCTACCACCTGTAACCAGAACTTTCATGATTCGCTCCATTCGGCTTATCGTGTATGAGGAAGATAGCATATCAAAGAAGTGAAAAGTGTGACACAGAACAAGTTAGTGGAATCGTTTACACTCAAGAGTGAAACGGCATCGTTTAATATATTTTGTTTAAAATACATCTTATTAGGTGAGTAAGGCGCTATTTTTCTGAAAAATACCAGGGATCTTGCGATCCCCGGCAGGGGGCGTCAGGCCACGGGGCCGAGCTGATAAGTGTAACCGTCTCCACTGGGAACGAACGCCAGGCGATGGGTAATACAGTCCGGGGCATCTTCCGCATGGTGCGAGACAAACAGCAGCTGCGTGGCGCCTTCGCCAATCAGGACGTCGACGAAGCGGCGCACCAGCTGGCGATTGAGGGGATCCAGCCCCTGCAGCGGTTCATCAAGGATCAGCAGGGTTGGATGCTTCACCAGCGCGCGGACGATAAGCGCCAGCCGCTGCTGGCCCCACGACAGGCTGTGAAACGGCGCGTCGGCGGTGCGCTTATCGATGCCGAGAATATCCAGCCATTGCTGCACCAGCTTATGCTGTTTATCCGACACCGCCTGATAAATGCCGATCGAGTCAAAATAGCCCGACAGGATGACGTTGCGGACGTTGGTGCTGACCCGGTAGTCCAGATGCAGGCTGCTGCTGACGTAGCCGATATGCTTTTTAATATCCCAGATGGTCTCGCCGCTGCCGCGCCGACGGCCAAAGAGGGTGAGATCGTTGCTGTAGCCCTGGGGGTGATCGCCGGTGATAAGGCTTAAGAGGGTGGATTTACCCGCGCCGTTGGGGCCGACGATCTGCCAGTGTTCGCCGGGGTTTACGGTCCAGGAGAGGTGGTTGATGACCGGGCGATCGTTGTAGGAGACCACCCCGTCATTGAGGACGATACGCGGCGCCGTCTCCGTCAGCGTATGGCGGGCCGGTGGGGCATCCGGCTCCGGGAGGGTGATACCGTCCAGTTTTTCACTGTGCGCCAGCTGGGCGACCAGCGCCTGCTGCAGCAGAGCGTGCTTCTCGCCGGTCTCGCTGAGGAGGCAGTCAGCCAGCACGCCGGCGTATTGCACAAAGTCCGGGATCTCATCGAAACGGTTGAGCACCAGCACCAGGGTGATGCCGGCGCGATGCAGGTCGGCCAGCAGGGCGGCCAGCTGCTGGCGGGAGTTGACGTCGAGGCCGTCGAACGGCTCGTCGAGGATCAGCAGTTGCGGATCGCTCATCAGGGCCTGGCACAGCAGGGTCTTACGCGTTTCGCCAGTGGACAGATACTTAAAGCGGCGGTCCAACAGGGCGCTGATGGCAAACTGTTCGGCAAGCTGCGCGCAGCGGGCCGGATCTTTCACCTCATCCTGAATAATCTCCGCGGTAGTGCGTCCGGTATCTTCTTCTCCGGGGCTGAGCAGGTCGGTGTTATTGCGCTGCCACTCGTCGCTGACCAGCTTCTGCAGCTGTTCGAAGGAGAGGCGGGTTACGCGGGAGAAGAGGCTTTCGCGCTGGCCGCTGAGCAGGGTCAGGTCGCCGGCCAGGGCCCGTGCGAGGGCGGATTTGCCGCTGCCGTTGCTGCCGACGAACGCCCAGCTTTCACCCGCCGCCACGCTCAGGTGGTCTATTTTTAAGGTTTTTGTATCGCTCAGGCGAAACGTGCCTTGCGAAATTTGCAATGATGACATGATGTATCCCATTTTTTGCAGCGATGTGCATCAGGGATACGACTTCAGGCGCGCAATGTCAATGGGGTCAGCATAACGTAGCGAGAATGATGCGATCGGCGTTGAAGTAAGCGATCGCCTCCGTCCCTTCGGTCAGGCCAGAGGTCTGGGCCTGCGGCAGGGTGGCGCACAGGGTCTGGCCGTCCGCAAGGGTCATCAGCACTTCGCACTGCCCGGAGCCGCATTCGATATGGCTGATGCGACCCGACAGCTGGTTCTCGGCCTGGCGGGCCACCGCCGGGTCGAGGGTGATGCCAACCCAGGGCGCTTTCAACAGGACCAGCACCTCCTGGCCCTCATCGAGCCCCAGCTTTTCAGCGCTTTGGGCGGTAATGGCGACGTTCAGGCGGGTCTGCCCGTCGGCCAGCAGCACCTCGACGTGCTGCTGCACCTGCTGGCGATCGCGGCCGGTGATAGTGCCGAACCACTGGTTGCGGGCGCTGGTTTGCAGGGAAAAGCGCGAGATGGCCGCCAGCAGGCTGTCCAGCGGCAGGGCGTCGTCATCGCTGAGCACATCAAACGCTTTCTGCTGGATCTGCGCCAGCAGATCGTACAGTTGGATCAGACGCTGCCCGTAGCGGGTCAGCACCGCGCCGCCGCCGCCTTTGCCGCCGGTGGCGCGATCCACCAGCGGCTGTTCGCTGAGCTGGTTCATCTCGTTGATGGCATCCCACGCGCTTTTATAGCTGATACCCGCGTGCTTCGCCCCCTGGCTTATCGAACCGGTCAGGTCAATCTGTTTGAGCAGGGCGATCCGCCGGGGGTCGGCAAACAGGCGCTGCTGAAGCTTAAGGGTGAGAAGAATTTCGGCCTGCATAATCGTTTCCTGACAAAAAAGCGTATTGTGACCGATAGTCACCCCGTTGCAAAACCTCTCTGCGCGGTTTGTCATTAACCACCGCACAAATGGGGCGTGTTTTTTCGGCTGAAACCGTTACAATCAGGGAATCATACTATCTGGAGTGAACCATGTTAGAGCTTTTGAAAAGTCTGGTTTTTGCGGTCATCATGGTACCGGTGGTGATGGCGGTCATCCTGGGATTGATTTACGGTCTTGGCGAAGTGTTCAACCTCTTCTCCGGCGTCGGCCACAAAGATCGCAGCCAGCAAAATCATTGATTTCCCGGCGCCCGGTTTAACCGGGCGCTGTGCTATTTCCCTCCTGTATCATTTCCCTTCATTTTATTGTCCTGCGTCACTATAAAAACGCTTCGCATATCGTTATATTGTCGAGTACATAACGCATTGACAGGAGATTCAGATGACAGGTTCTTGGTTACGCGGGGTGGTCGGGGTATCGCTCACGCTGTGCATCGCGGGTCAGGCGCTGGCGGCAGAGGGGAAAGTGACCGTTTTCGCGGCCGCGTCGTTAACCAACGCGATGCAGGATATCGCCCAGGCGTATAAGAAAGCGAAAAACGTCGAGGTCGTCTCGTCGTTTGCCTCGTCGTCGACGCTGGCGCGGCAGATTGAAGCAGGCGCCCCGGCGGACCTGTTTATCTCCGCCGATCAAAAGTGGATGGATTACGCGGCAGACAAAAAGGCCATCGATCCGGCGACCCGCGCCACCCTGCTTGGCAACAGCCTGGTGGTGGTGGCGCCGAAAGCCAGCGCGCAGGGGGCGATAACCATTGATGAGAAAACCGACTGGACCAGCCTGCTGAAAGGGGGCCGTCTGGCGGTGGGCGATCCGCAGCACGTTCCGGCAGGTATCTACGCCAAAGAAGCGCTGCAGAAACTGGGCGCCTGGGAGACCCTGTCGCCGAAGCTCGCCCCGGCGGAAGACGTGCGCGGCGCGCTGGCGCTGGTGGAGCGTAGCGAAGCGCCGCTGGGCATCGTCTACGGATCGGATGCCGTGGCCAGCAAAGGGGTGAAAGTGGTTGGCACTTTCCCTGAGGCGTCGCATCAGAAAGTCGAGTACCCGCTGGCGATTGTCGATGGCCACCGCAATGCGGCCGTGAGCGCTTTCTATGACTACCTGAAAGGGCCGGAAGCGTCGGCGATTTTTCAACGTTACGGATTTACCACCCGCTGATGTTTCTGAGCGAACCCGAATGGCAGGCGGTGCTGCTGAGCCTGAAAGTCTCCTCCCTGGCGGTGGCCCTGAGCCTGCCCTTTGGCATCTTTTTTTCCTGGCTGCTGGTCCGGCGCACCTTCCCCGGCAAGGCGCTGCTCGACAGCCTTCTCCATTTGCCGCTGGTGCTGCCGCCGGTGGTGGTGGGGTATCTGCTGCTGGTGGCCATGGGGCGGCGCGGGTTTATTGGCAGCTGGCTGTATGACTGGTTCGGCATCAGCTTTGCCTTCAGCTGGCGCGGGGCGGTGCTGGCGGCGGCGGTGATGTCTTTCCCGCTGATGGTGCGCGCCATCCGCCTGGCGCTGGAGGGGGTGGACATCAAACTGGAGCAGGCGGCGAGAACCCTCGGGGCCAGCCGCTGGCGGGTATTTTTCACCATTACGCTGCCGCTGACTCTGCCGGGAATTATTGTCGGCACGGTGCTGGCTTTCGCCCGCTCGTTAGGGGAGTTTGGCGCGACCATCACGTTCGTCTCCAATATTCCCGGTGAAACGCGCACCCTGCCTTCGGCGATGTACACCTTGATCCAGACCCCGGGCGGGGAGGGGGCGGCGGCCCGCCTCTGCCTCATCGCTATCGGTCTGGCGCTGGTCTCGCTCTTGATTTCAGAATGGCTGGCCCGCGTGAGCCGCCAGCGAATGGGAGGATCATGATGCTCGAGCTGGACTTTACCCAGACCCTCGGCAGCCACTGTCTGCAGATCCGTGAAACGCTGCCCAGCAGCGGGATCACCGCCATCTTTGGCGTCTCAGGCGCCGGGAAAACGTCGTTGATCAACGCTATCAGCGGCCTGACCCGGCCGCAGGCGGGGCGGATTGTCCTCAACGGAAGGGTGCTGAACGACACCGCGCAGCGTATCTGCCTGGCGCCGGAGCAGCGGCGGATCGGCTATGTATTTCAGGATGCGCGCCTGTTTCCCCACTATAAAGTGCGCGGCAATCTGCAGTACGGAATGGCGAAATCCATGGTCAGCCAGTTCGATAAACTGGTGGAACTGCTGGGAATTGCGCCCTTGCTGGATCGGCTGCCGGGCCGGTTATCCGGCGGCGAAAAGCAGCGCGTGGCCATTGGTCGCGCCCTGCTGACCGCGCCGGAGCTGCTGCTGCTGGACGAGCCGCTGGCCTCGCTGGATATTCCGCGCAAACGCGAACTGTTGCCCTATCTGCAGCGGCTGGCGCAGGAGATCCATATTCCGATGCTCTACGTTAGCCACTCGCTGGACGAGATCCAGCATCTGGCCGATCGCGTGCTGGTGCTGGAGGCCGGTAAGGTGAAGGCTTTCGGTCCGCTGGAGGAGGTCTGGAGCAGCAGCGTGATGCACCCCTGGCTGCCGGCGGAACAGCAGAGTACGATCCTCAGCGCCACCGTCGCCGCGCAGCATCCGCAGTACGCGATGACCGCGCTGACGCTAGGGGATCAAATGCTGTGGGTCAACCGGCTCGATCGTCCCGCCGGGGAGAGCGCGCGGATCCGCATCCAGGCGTCGGACGTCTCGCTGGTGCTGGCCCAGCCGTCCGCAACCAGCATCCGCAATATCTTACGCGCCGAGGTGGTTCAGTGTCTGGAGGTCAACGGGCAGATTGAGGTTCAGCTCAGGGTGAGCGGCCATCCGCTGTGGGCTCGAATCAGCCCGTGGGCGCGGGATGACCTGGCGATAGCGCCAGGCCAGCAGGTATTTGCCCAGATCAAAAGCGTGTCGATTGCCGCCTGATCACAGCAACTGACGGTAGATAAACTCGGCGATGCTGGCGGACTCATTGTCGCCGATGACCACGTTGGCGCGGGCTTTGACGTCGTCCACCGCATTACCCATCGCCACCCCGGTGCCTGCCGCTTCCAGCATACTCAGATCGTTGTAGTTATCGCCGAAGGCCACCACATTCTGCATCGACAGCCCCTGGTCAGCGACCCACTGCGCCAGGCGTTTGCCTTTGCTGTTGCCGGCGCGAGCGATATCCACCTGGTCGTGCCACGACCATTCGCACTCGAGGCCCAGCGTCTCGCCGACCTCCTGCGCAAAGCGCTGCAGACGGGGAATGTCGTCGTCGGTGAGGGCGAATTTCCATACCGCCTTGACCTCGCGGACCGCCTGCGCCAGCGAGTCGACCTGGCTGAAGACCGGGCGCTGATCCTCCGGTAACGCCTGCGCCCAGTTGCGGGTGCGGATCACATGCCCGGTGGGCTGTTCGTAAAGCATCGCGTCATCCACATAGGCCAGGCCGTGGATCTGCTGTTCGGCGAGCATGGCGGTGAGGCTTACCGCGTGTTCCACCGACATAGGATCGGCCGCCAAAACCTTTTTTGCGTGATAATCATACAAATAAGTGCCATTACAACAAATTGCAGGTGTATCGAGAGCCAGTGCCTGATAAAAAGGATGAATAGCGACGTGATGACGTCCGGTAACGACGATCACCTGGTAGCCCGCCTCTCTGGCGCGGGCCAGCGCTTCCAGCGAAGCGGGCAGGATGGTTTTTTTGCTGGTGAGCAGGGTGCCGTCTAAATCCAGGGCAATCACGCGTGTTGTCATGTGTTATTTCCGGTTGATGTTGAAAAGTGACCTGGCCATGATGGTACACCGCCGTGGCGTCAGGACCAATTTTTCCACATCTGCCGTGAATGTCTGTATGCCCTTTGTGCCGCCCTCCGTCGGTAATTCGGCAGGCGATGCGAGTATCATGGGCGGATGTCTTATAATTTTCAGGGTACCGTTATCCTGAAAATGAAAAATCCACGTGCAGTGAGGGAAGGAGTAGTCATGAAACAAACCGTTTATACCGCCAGCCCGGAAAGCCAACAAATCCACGTCTGGAGTCTTGAAGCGGACGGCAAACTGACGCTGGTGCAGGTGGTTGATGCCCCGGGGCAGGTCCAGCCGATGGTGGTCAGCCCCAATAAGGAGTATCTGTACGTTGGCGTTCGTCCGGAGTTTCGCGTGTTAGCTTATCGCATCACGCCGGATAACGGGGCGTTGACCTTCGCAGGGGAAGCGGCGCTGCCGGGCAGCCCGACCCACATCTCTACCGATCATCATGGTCGCTTTGTCTTCAGCGCCTCCTACAATCAGGGCTGCGTCAGCGTGACCCCGCTGCAGGATGGCCTGCCGGGCGAAACCATCACCGTGGTGGACGGGCTGGAAGGCTGCCACTCGGCCAATATCTCCCCGGACAATCGTACCCTGTGGGTGCCGGCGCTGAAGCAGGATCGCATCTGCCTGTTTACCCTCAGCGAGGATGGTTTCCTCTCCGCCCAGGAGCCAGCGGAAGTCACCACCGTCGAAGGGGCGGGTCCGCGCCACATGGTGTTCCATCCGAACCAGCAGTATGGTTACTGCGTCAATGAGCTGAACAGCTCAATTGACGTCTGGGAGCTGAAAGACCCGAATGGCAATATCGAATGTGTACAAACTCTGGATATGATGCCGTCTGATTTCACCGGCGTGCGCTGGGCGGCGGATATTCATATCACTCCGGACGGTCGTCACCTGTACGCCTGCGATCGTACCGCCAGCATCATCACGGTGTTCAGCGTGTCGGAAGATGGCAGCGTGCTGGCGGTGGAGGGCTATCAGCCGACCGAAACCCAGCCGCGCGGCTTTAATCTCGATCACAGCGGTAAGTATCTGATTGCCGCCGGGCAGAAGTCGCACCATATCGCGGTGTACGAAATTACCGGCGAGCAGGGGCTGCTGCAGGAGAAGGGTCGCTATGCGGTCGGGCAGGGGCCGATGTGGGTGGTAGTCAACGCCCACTGATCCGTCAGGCGTAAAAGAAAAAACCTCGCGTCAGCGAGGTTTTTTTTAACAGAGCGGACAGGCTCTGTCGGAAAGGGGTTGCCCTGGCGGGCCTGAAGCGTGACGGCCTTAGATATCGTCCATGGTGTAGCCGACGACAATCTCCAGCGTTTTACGGATCACGTCTGCGGTCACCACGTCATCGGTACTTTCCAGCGCCTGAATCAGCCATAAAATAATGGCCTTATTGTTCAGGTGACCTTCGGACTGGAGAATACTGTTGATGGCCAGCGACATCACGGCGGACTCATCAACCAGCTTATCACCGGCGTTACGGAAATAGTCGGAGAGCGCGGTGTCCTGCAGTCCTGCGTAAATATCGGGTTGCTGATGCATAGTCTGTCTCATCACATTCTCACTCTGTGTTATTCACCACGGTTAGGATACTCAGTGGATCTTTTTACCTTCCGGCGCCATGGCGCTTTGCGCCGGCGATCCTCGGGTTTCCCAACGGCCATTGATTTTCTTTACCTGCAAAGGCGCTTGCTTCCGCTGACGGGCAAGCTTCGCGCAAATTTCTTCAATCACGGCAGCGATAACCTTTCTTCGCTGTCGGTCTGACTCTGTCGCCTGCATCAACCGAAGTCGAACCAGCAGGGTCGGGGTGGTAATAGGGCGATTCGTTTTCAGAAGCGCGAGTACCGCCTCGCCGATGATCTCATCGGTGATTTCCTCAGTTTCACTGCTATTCATAACCGTCTCACTGCATGCCACTCTCTCCCTGAATCTGCGAACGGGCATTCAGGTCAGCAGCAGGTTTATGGAAGCGATCGCCCCTCATCTGCTACTGCGGCGCAACAGGCGACGATCGATGACGTTATTCCTGATCGGCAAACAGCAGACCAATTAAGGTCTGATAGTGACTCTCTTCCTCGGGGGCACGGGCCCGGTCGAGGCGGCTCAACAGTTTAGTGCACAGCGCCTTGCGGTTGAGATGACGCCCTTCGTTGAGAATATCCATCACAATCTGACCCAGCGTTTCCTGCTGGGAAGGTAACGATGCTTTGTTGAAATACTGGGCAATTGCGTTCGCTGTATCTGGAATGTAACCATTCTGCTGCATATCTGCTCCTTACATTTCACTCATCTGTTAACTGCCATTAAACTTATACAATAATTGTTAACCTGTACACACAAAGTTGAACAATAATGATTCAGGAATGGTTAACTAATTGATTTTTAATAATTTATTTTTATGTGTTTTGTGCGGTTCTGGCTTGTAAAGGTAGGATTTAACGGTGCACGTTGTACAAGAAAAGAAAAATGAAAAAGCCTTGCACAAAAAAGGGATTTTTAGTGTATCTTTTTTGTTAAGACAAAACGTAGTTTTACAAGACGATTAGCCTGATAACTGCTACTGTGAATGCTTACCCTCCCATCTGGAATCACTATGCTAACCACCATCATTTATCGCAGCCATATTTGCGACAATGTCTCATTCAAATCGATCGAGGCCATGGTTGCCAGGGCAAACGAAAGAAATGGGCAGGCGGACGTCACCGGTATTTTACTTTTTAACGGGACGCATTTTTTTCAACTCATTGAGGGGCCTGAAGAAAAGGTTCAGGATATTTATCAGCATATTTGCCGCGATCCCCGCCATTATAACCTGGTAGAGCTTCTGTGCGATTATGCGCCGTCCCGCCGTTTCGGTAAGGTCGGTATGGAACTGTTTGATTTACGGGAACATGATCGCGAGGAGGTGCTGCAGACGGTGATGGACCGCGGGACCACAAAATATCAGCTCACCTATGATGACCGGGCACTGCAATTTTTCCGCACCTTTGTCGAATCAACGGAAAAAGCGAACTATTTTGAGATTCCTTCCGCTGACAGCTGGGTATTTATCCCCGATCAGAATACTTTCTATCCTGATACGCCGATAATTGATAATAAGGAAAGCTGGTCCTTTGCCTTCCAACCGATTGTCGACCCTTTCGCTTGCGAAATTATTTCGTGGGAAGCGCTGTTACGCACACCGGACGGCCAGTCGCCTGGCGCCTATTTTGCCGGGCTTTCCGGGGACGATATTTATCTCGCCGATCTGCACAGTAAACGCGTCGCGCTGTCGCTGGCCGGGCAATTAGGCTTACGTAATAAGGCGTTAAGTATTAATTTACTGCCGATGACGCTGGTTAAAGCGCCGAACGCGGTGGGTTTCCTGCTCGATCAAATTCAGCGTAATGATCTTATTCCTGAACAGATTATTGTCGAGTTTACCGAACGGGAAGTGATTTCGCGGATGGATGATTTTACCGATGCGGTGCGAAAGCTAAAAGGGGCGGGTATCAATCTTGCCATCGATCACTTCGGCGCCGGGTTTGCCGGGCTGTCGCTGCTGGCGCAATACCAGCCCGACAGAATTAAAATCGACCATGAGCTGATCCGCAATATCCACCAGGATGGACCGCGCCAGTCAATTGTACAGGCGATTATCAAATGCTGTTTTTCGCTGGAGATTGCGGTCTCTGCCGTCGGCGTTGAGCGTGCTGAAGAGTGGATGTGGCTGGAATCAGCCGGTATTTCGCAGTTTCAGGGGAATTTGTTCGCCAGCGCGCGCCTGGGGGGCTTACCCGCCGTCGCCTGGCCGGAAAAAAAATAATCCACCGCGAAATCAGCCAACTATTTTTTCATCTTTTTCCCAAGCGCTGTGAGCCACAACCTGTTATCTTTATCTGTACAAGAAAATAGAGTTGTACAGGATGCCTGAATTCGTTAGTTTAGGTATTAAAGTATCAGGTTGATGTGAGGCTGCTATGGCGTTTTACAGTATCGGTGAAGTCGCCGAACGTTGCGGAATCAATCCGGTCACACTGCGCGCCTGGCAGCGTCGTTACGGTCTACTGAAACCGCAGCGTAGCGAAGGCGGGCATCGGCAATTTGATGAAGAAGATATCCTGCGCATTGAAGAGATCAAGCGCTGGATAGAGCGCGGCGTATCCGTCGGGAAAGTCAAAGCGCTGCTGGAGGGTAACCTGCCGGCGGCGCGCGACGAATCCGCGCATCTTCAGGAAGAGATGATGTCCATTCTGCGTTATATGCAGCCCGCCAGAATCCGTGCCAAATTACTGGCGCTAAGCCATCAACACCCCGTCGACACGCTCATCGACAGCCTGTTAGTGCCGGTACGTCAGCGTCTGAAGCTCGATCAGAATACCTCTCTGGTGATTAGTAGTTTGCTGGATGGTCTGCTGATTGACTGCGTGGCGCTGTTTCTCGCCGAAGCGCGTAAAAAGAACGGCAGGGAGACGCTGCTGGTGGGCTGGAGCAATGAGGACAGGACGCGTCTGTGGCTGGAGGCATGGCGTCTTTCCCAGCGCGGCTGGCACGTCAACGTCCTCGCCGAACCGCTGGAGTCGCCGCGGCCCGAGCTGTTCCCCGGGCAGCATATCTTCGTCTGGACCGGACGCGCCGCCACCCCTCTCCAGGAAGAGCTGCTCAGCCACTGGCAGGAGCAGGGCTTCAGCATCCATTTTCACGGTAATAATTAATCGCCCCGATCCGCAAAGCAGACCGGGGCTAACGCGCCGGGTTACAGGTGGATCTGGCTCCAGGATTTAAAGGTTTCGCTGCGGCTGATATTAAAAAAATCGGTCCTACCGCTACAGCCGAGCTTTTTAATCAGATTCAGCCGGATCTGATAAATGGTTTTAATATGCAGATTCAGCGACCGGCCAATGCTGGCGACCGCTTCGCCATTGCTGATAAGTTGAATAACTTTCTTTTCCCGCTCGGTAAACTGCACCGAGGCGCCCGGCGCCGGGTGGGTTTTATAGTAGCGGGTTGGCTGGTGCAGAAATATCTTTAACTCTTCCGGCGTTGAATTGGCCGGTAAGCGCAGCATAGGCAGTTCACTAAGAAAATTAAGATCATTGCCTTCGGTTAACAAAATAAATAACGTATCCCGACGATTATAGTTGTGCTGCAGTACCGCGAAATAATTGTCGCTGGTAAAGAAAACATGTTTTTTGCGAAAGTAAGATGCCGGCAGACTATTCAGGATCAGCGACATCCCATAGAGAAGAAAACGATTATCAAACCACAGATCGTAATGTTCAGTACGATAGCAGGTATTATGGTGTGACATTTTATTTGCCTCAGTTAGCCGATAGAGACCCAGGCGTGCCGGCACCGCAGGCTTAAGTCTGCTGCCAGTTCCGCGAGTTTAATTAATGATGAGGTTTGCTGTACAGCATATCCAGCGCCTGCAAATAGAGGTCGGAGAGTATTTCATTACTTTCCGTTTTCAGGCGATGCTGAATTTCCGTAATCATCCGCTCATTATTTATCGTTCTGTGCTGCTTAATGAGCGTATTTTCAATATTCTTCATCAGGGCCGAATTGAAGACAAACTCTGCTGGAATGGTATTTTTAATATGCATAGCTCGAACTCTCCCACGTATAACGCAAACTGACAATAAAAGTCGCTACGTACCATTGGTACGCGCCAAGTCACGAACAGGAAATGCAAAACCAGGAACCACCGCCTGACTTGCCGCGCCACCGTTAAACATCCCCGCTTCGTTGCGCAACAAGCAGTTAACACTCCAAACTATAGACGGTGATCCCACTATGTACAACTTTTTTTAGAACTATATGTACAACGCAACGGCTTATTTTTAATGTTTGTTTTTAGTTGTTGATTTTAAAGGATTCTATTTCCTGTATAACTTGTACATAAAAGCCGGTTTGTGCAGGATCCACTTGTAAAACTAGCGGGAAGAGGCTGACGACAGGCGTGAGCTCAATGGGAAGGTATTGTGCAGGCTGGCGTGTTGGATGAAATCGCGCCGACGCAGGAAGAGGTACACAGCAACTCTGTCGTCGACAGGTGGCTTTCTTCCGCGTCGGACGCTGATCATAGCGGATATCAGGTGAGGTTTTGTCTGTTTTTTGCACAATCAGGTAAAGAGCAACACATCGGCCATTTCGTTAACGTTTCGGTCGGTTTGTTGGCGGATAAGGCGTGTGCTACGCTTTTTACTAGCGATGCGATGGTTCGGCATCGTTATCTTTCTCCCATTTCCCTGTCGGGTCTTTTACCCCTGTCACGACCGGTAAATACGGCAAAGGCAGTCTGTCTATGGACAGGCGTAGAGGTGTGAGGAGGGGAAATGCGCGGTAAAAGCGTGATGCTCCTGGCCGGGTTAGCGACTTTCGTGCAGGCGAAAGAGATTAACCTCTATTCGGTGAATACCGGTTCCTATGTTTACCATCTGACCAATAATCACGGTCAATATACTGAGAATTTCGAGAACCACTTTTTCTCGGTGGAGCGGAAATTCTCTGACGACTCGAAATACAGCCTGCTTATTGGCACCTTGAATAACAGTTTCGACGATCGCTGTCTGGCGCTGGGGGTGAGAAGAGACTGGTACCACAACGGCAGCGGGTGGACCTTCAAAGGCGTTTACGGCTATACCGGCGAATTCTTCTTCGACGCCTTCGAGCATTGCGGCGATCATGGCTCCTATAAAGATTTCAAGGACGCCACCGGGATCGGCTTTTCACCCTATATCTACCATGCTATCCAGTATAACTTTACCGACTATTTCGCCCTTGAGAGCGGCATTATTATTCCCAGCGTGTTTGTGATCAGCATCCAGTGGAGCTTCCGCTAAGTTGCCGCGTCGTTTGTTAAAGGGTTATCACCTTCCTGAGCAGCGTACTGGAGAGCGCGGCGAGGGAAATGAGCACCGACAGGACAAACGTTAGGGCAATCACTCCCAGCTTGGTGGCTAACGAGTGAATAGGGATCAGCATCACCAGCAGGTGAAAAACGGAGTAGTGCAAAATATAGACCCCGGTCATCGCTTTGCTAACCGTCGCCAGCACGGCCTCCTTCAGTTCGCGGTTCTTTTTAAACTGCACGGCGTTAGCGGCGATCACCAGCAGGACGATCAGAATATAAATCTGCGACCCCGTGAGAATGAACGCATTGCGATCGGCTTTAAACAGCGCGAAGAAAAAGTGGCGTTCATAAAACCAGGTAAATAAATAGACAAAGGGCAGGGCGATAATGGCGGCTTTAATCACCCGCGGGTCGCGTATCCACTCCGTGACCCGCGGATCGTTAAACAACTGCCCGGTTAAATAAAAAAGTAGCCACGTCCACAGACGATACTGCGGCGCCAGGCTGAAAAGATGTCTTTCCGGGTAGAGCACCGAGAGCAGGTCGTAACCATAAGAGCAGCACAGTAGCGTCAGGACCACGGTGAAAAACAGACCGCGCCGCTGGCTGAGCCAGGCAATCAGGGGATGGAAGGTATAGATGACAATCAGGGCGAAAATAAACCAGGGCTGGATCAGGTAGCCGCGCTGGTAAGGCTCCCAGACATAATAGACCGTCACCCAAAACAGAAAGACGATCACCACGCTTTTAATTTTACCAATTTGCCAGTTGGCGTCGTGTCGCGTTTGCGCATCAAGATAGCCGGCCACCACAAAAAACAGCGGCGTGGCGATGGTCGAGACAAAGGTCAGCAGCCCGAGGATCCAGTGATAGTCATAATCAAAGCGATCCCAGGTGTTATAGATGGTGAAAAAAGTCACCGCTGTCATACAGCCGAGTGTCTTAATAATGCTCAGGCCGGTACTGTTCATCGTTGAGGCGTCATATCCTTATGGTGAAAGCAGGCGTAAATCACCGGCAGAACCAGCAACGTTAGCACGGTGGCGAAGGCCAGACCGAACATAATCACCACTGCCATACTCTGGAAAAAAACATCGCGCAGCAGCGGGGCAAGGCCAAGCACGGTGGTGAAGGCGGTCAGCAGGATCGGCCGCAGACGAGATGTTGCCGCATCAATGATCGCTTGTCGTTGATCTTTCTCCTGTTTTTGTTGCTCTATCTCTTCCACCAGCACAATGCCGTTGCGGATCAGCATGCCGCTGAGGCTGAGAAGGCCGATTAAGGCCATAAAGCCGAAGGGGATGCCGGTCAGCAAAAAGCCGGGCGTGACGCCGATCAGCGCCAGCGGGACGGTCAGCCAGATGGCGACAGCGTTTTTCAGCGAACTGAACATCAGCACCGTAATGATAAACATCACCAGATAGCCAAGCGGCAGGGTCGTGAACAGCCCTTGCTGTGCTTCACTGGAGTTCTCGGCATCGCCGCCCCATTCGATGCGATAGCCATGCGGCAGCGTCAATGCGTCAATGCGCGGTTTCACCCGGGCGAGAATATCACCCGAGGTTTGGCCGCTTTGCGGGCTGGGATCGGTCTGGACCGTCAGCACCCGGGTGCGATCCCGGCGGAGAATCAAGGGATCTTCCCACTCCAGGGAGAAGCCATGGATGACGTTACTCAACGGGATATACTGCTGGCGGCTCTGGCTCCAGACCAGCACGTTATGCAGATGGTTGGCATCCTGTCGCTCCGCTGCCGGCGGCCGGACGATCACCGGCAGCAGATCGGCGCCCTCGCGATATAACCCGGCGCGACTGCCGGAGAAATTCATCTCCAGCGCGTTATCAATGTCCTGTTTATCCACCCCCAGCTCGCGCCCCAGCGCTAGGGAGTACTGCGGGCGGATCACCTTGCTGCGGTTCTGCCAGTCGTTACGCACGCTGTCGGTCGCCGGATCCTCAGCGAGAATATCGCTCACCTGACTGGCCAGCGCGCGCAGCGTATCCGGGTCAGGGCCCTTAATGCGCACTTCAATCGCGCTATCGCCGGAGGGGCCGAACATAATGCGTTTGGTGCTGGCGTTTACCTGCGGGTAGTTTCTGGCGATCCAGGTTTCGACGTGGCGGGTGACGGGGGCCATGCCGCGCTGGTCGTCCATCCGCACCATAATCTGCGCGTAGTTGCTGTACTGCCGCTGACCGCTGTAGGTAAGAATAAAACGCATACTGCCCTGGCCAATGGTGGCGACGGTGGTGACCACCCCGGGCTGGCCGGCGATCGACCGCTCAATATCGCGGGTCATCTGCTCGGTGGCGTTAATATCGGTACCGTAGGGCAGCCACAGGTCGACAAAGAAAATGGGCGTATTCGATGACGGAAAGAAATTCTGCCGCACGAAGGTGAAGCCCCAGATCGCGGCGGCCAGCAGGGCGCCCATCAGCACCAGAGTCAGGGTCTTTTGCTGCAGCAGTATTCGCAGCGTCTGCTGATAGCCACGGTAAAAGCGGCCGCGGTAGGGATCGGCTTTTTCCTCCGGCGCGGCGGCCGGCGGGGCGTGTTTAAACAACCACCACTTAATGAGCACCGGAGTGATGGTCAGGGCGGAGAACCAGCTGAGCATCAGGGAGATCAGCAGCACCTGGAACAGGGATTTGCAATACTCTCCGGTGGAGTCCTGCGAGAGGCCAATCGGCGCGAAGGCGAGGATGGCGATGACCGTGGCGCCGAGCAGCGGCAGGGCGGAGCGGCGGATCACATAGTTAATGGCGCCCAGCAGCGGCGATCCTTGCTGGCGGGCGATAAGCACCCCTTCGACAATGACAATGGCATTATCCACCAGCATACTCAGGGCGATGATCAGCGCCCCGAGGGAGATCCGCTGTAACTCGATCCCCCAGACAAACATGATAAGCAGGGTGCCGAGGACGTTGAGCGCCAGCGACAGGGCGATAATGATCCCGCTGCGTACTCCCATGAACACCAGCAGCACGCCGACCACGATCGCCAGGGCCATCAGGAAGTTGGTAATAAAGCCATTGACCGAGTGGGCGACCTCAGCCGCCTGATCGTAAAAAATGGCGATGTCGATACCCGCCGGTTTGTCGGCGGCCATCTGCTGGAGGCGGGCTTCAAGGGCGTGCCCGACGTCAATGACGTTGACGCCAGGAATAAAAGAGACCCCCATGGTCACCGCCTGGCGGCCGTTGGCATGATAAATACTGGACGGCGAGTCAGTCAGCCCGCGCGACAGCGTGGCAATATCCCGCAGTCGAGTGGTGGCGCTGGCGCCGTGAGGGCTGACCAGCAGATCCCCCAGTTCATCGATGCTTTGAAACTCCCCGGTGGGGTGTAGGCGGATCGATTCGCTGCCAACGCGGATCTCTCCGGCGCTGGACACCACGTTGAGCCGGGTCAGGATAGCGGCGAGCTGGTTGAGCGTGATCCCGCGCGCCGCCATTTTCGCCAGCGAGATATCAACATTGATCTGTTGCGGAATGACGCCGCCGATAGCGACTTTACCGACCCCAGGAACCAGCACCAGCTCCCGACGCAGCTGTTCGGCATAGCGCACCAGCTCGGGGTTGGTAAAACTGTCGCCCGAGATAGCGAAGAAAAAGCCAAACACATCGCCAAAGTCATCGTTGACGAAGGGGGTCACTACGCCAGGGGGGAAAAGTCGGCTGGCGTCACCGACGCGGCGACGTAGCTCATCCCAGATTTGCGGCAGCTCGCTGGAATGGTACTGCGAAGCGATATTCACCGTAATTTGCGATAAGCCATTTGAGGAGATGGAGCTGACGTTATCCAGTGAGGGAAGCTGCTGAATCGCGTTTTCCAGCGGCAGGGTCACCTCCTCCTCCACCTGTTGAGCGGACGCGCCCGGGTAGTGGGTCACGATCACCGCCGTTTTAATGGTGAAGGCAGGATCTTCCAGACGGCCGATATTGAGCAGGGCGAACAGACCACCCACCCCCAGCAGCAGAATGGCTAACCAGACGCGGGTCGGGTTATTAATAAACTGACGGGAAATGTCCATTTATAATCCTCGTTCACGCGTCCAGATCCGCACCGGCTGCCCGGCATGCAGCTCGCTCACGCCCGCCGCGACCACCTCTTCACCCGCGCGGAGACCGTCGGTGATGGCCACTCCCTGCGAGGTCACCTCGCCGACCGTGACCTTGCGCTCCTCAAGAAACCGATGCGCGTTGTCGCCTTTCACCACCCAGACGACCGGTTCATTCTTCGGCCGGTTATCCGGGTTAAACACCGCCTCTACCGGCACCATGAGCGTTTCCCTTCCGGCGCTGGCCGGTAAATTGCCGAGATTGACCGTCACGGTGCCGCTGACCCCGCCGACGGTGGGAAAATCATCCGGCCGCGGCATGGTTAAAATGATCTGCCAGGTAAGGGTGCTGTTGTCGCTGCTGCCGGTATGCTCTTTGTATTCCGCCGTAAATTCGCGGCCCGGCAGGGTATTGATCCTGACGACGGGGCGGTAGGCGGTATTGCGGATATCCAGGGAGGTGAACAGATTTTCGGGAATGCTGAAGACCACATCCAGCAGGTCGGTACGCGTCAGGGTGATCACCGGCTGGCCGGCGGCGACCACCTGATGGTTGCGGATATGCACGCCGGCGGCAATCCCGCCGAAGGGCGCGGTGAGGCTCATTTGCGCCAGCTCTTCACGGGCGATTTTTAAGGCCGCGTTGGCGGCATCGCGATTGGCGCGCTGCACGTCCATCTCCGCCTGGGAAATCGCCTGACGTCCCGCCAGGGTTTGGAAGCGATCAAACTGACGCTGGGCGAGGGTGGCCGCCGTTTGTCGCTCATTGACCCGCTGTTGGGCCTCGCGGGCATTCAGGCGCGCCAGCGTTTGCCCCTGGGCGATGGTCGCCCCCTGGCGAATATCCAGCGATTCCACCTGGCCCCCCCGCTTAAACGACAGCTCGGTGGAGTCGCCAGACTCGATACGTGCCGGAAACGTTCGCTGCTGGGTATTGCCCACGGCGGTCACCTGCGCCACCTTGACCATGCGCGGGGCGGACTCGACGGACGGCGATTTCTGATCGCAAGCGGTTGTAAATAAAATAACAACCGGGATGAGAGAAAAATAACGGTTCACAGTATTCCCCTCAGATTCAGGATTTATTTTACATTTTTATTACGCGGCGCACGCTTATTCGGCGAGGGCGGCGACAACCAGATAGGTGAATAGTCCCACCAGCGTGCAGGCGACAATGGCCAGCGCGACAAATAATCCCAGACGTAACAGGCTATAACCAAACATGATTTTCTCCCTTTACTCCCACCCGAACCGCGAATGTCATTTAATTCGGCCCCCCACGGTGACCACCGGACATTCGGAGCGGCACTCCTGCTTGTAATCAGCATAGTCGGAGAAAAGGTGAAGTGTTAAAAAAGAGCATACCGCAAGCGGCAGCGGCACTGTTGGGGAAAACGCAGGAGATCTGCAGGGAATATGTGGTTTTTATAATATTTTTCAGTCTATTAATCCGTCATTTTCTAATGTTAATTTTCCTGTGCTACGTTTAATAACATCTATTCCGCTCGCCGCTTCTGTTGTTGAGATTTCGTTCCTCCCCAAGTATGGGGTTATTCATCACTACGCATTGTATTGGTAATAAAAGGATTATCTCATGTATAAAAATATCGTTGTTCCCGTTGACGTGTTTGATGCAGGCCTGGCCGACAAAGCCCTCTCTCATGCGAAATTCCTCGCCCAGCATTCTTCCGGGCAAATTCATCTTATCCATGTCATTCCGGCATTCTCTCCGGTATTAACGCGCGGATTTATCTCTGATGCGCGAAAGATGGAAGACCATTTGATTAATACCGCTAAGGAAAAACTGACTGAGCTGGTCAAAAAAAATGGCCTTGCGGAAGACGCCAGCCATCTTTATGTGCGCAGTGGCAATGTTCGCGATCAAGTGATTGCTCTGGCCGATGAGCTACAAGCGGACGTGGTGATTGTCGGTTCGCGCAATCCGGGGATTCAGACTCACCTGCTGGGCTCGGAAGCGGCCAATATCGTGCGCTATGCCCATGTACCGGTTTTCGTTGTGCGCTGATGACGGCGGGATGTCGTCCTGACTTCCGCTTCAGAAATCGAGGGAGAGAGTATGAATACAGATAAACCGGGGGCGCCCTATTATCAGCGCTCCGTCGAGGAGACGCTCGCCAGCGTACAGAGTTCGCCGGACGGGATTAGCGGAACAGAGGCGGCCACGCGCCTGCAGCAGTATGGCGAAAACGCCCTGCCGCAGAAGCCGGGTAAACCCGCCTGGCTGCGTTTTATTGTGCATTTTAACGATGTGCTGATCTACGTCCTGCTGGCGGCGGCGCTGCTGAAGGCGGTAATGGGCCACTGGATCGACATGTCAGTGATCCTCGCGGTGGCGGTGGTCAATGCGCTGATCGGCTTCATTCAGGAGAGTAATGCGGAAAAATCCCTGCAGAGTATCCGCAATATGCTGTCCAGCGAGGCGGTGGTGATCCGACAGGGCAACCATGAAACCATCCCCACCACCTCGCTGGTACCCGGCGATATCGTGGTGATCCGCGCCGGCGACCGTATCCCCGCCGATTTACGGGTGATTGAGGCGCACAACCTGCGGGTGGAAGAGGCGATCCTCACCGGCGAGTCGACGGTGGTGGAAAAAACCACCGAGCCGCTAAGCGGCGATTTACCGCTTGGCGATCGCAGCAACCTGTTGTTTTCCGGGACCACCGTCAGCTCAGGGGCGGGGAAAGGGATCGTGGTGGCCACCGGCGGCGATACCGAGCTGGGCCACATCAACCAAATGATGGCGGGCATTGAGAAGCACCGCACGCCGCTGCTGGTACAGATGGACAAGCTGGGCAAAGCCATCTTCATCCTGATTCTGGTGATGATGGCGGCGCTGTTCGTCTTTAGCCTGCTGTTCCGTGATATGCCGGTCTCCGAACTGATGCTGTCGTTGATTAGCCTCGCGGTGGCCTCGGTCCCGGAAGGGTTGCCGGCGATTATCTCGATTATTCTGTCGCTCGGCGTGCAGGCGATGGCCCGCCAGAAAGCGATTATTCGCAAGCTGCCGACGGTAGAAACCCTCGGCGCGATGACCGTTATCTGTTCGGATAAAACCGGGACCCTGACCATGAACGAAATGACGGTGAAGGCGGTGATCACCGCGGACAGCGTCTATCGGGTGGAAGGGGACAGCTATGAGCCGGTCGGTAAAATCCATGCTATCGACGACCCGACGCCGGTTGCGGTGGCGCCAGGATCGCTTCTTGAGCGCTATCTGCGCACCATCGATCTGTGTAACGACAGCCAGCTTATCAAAGAGGAAAGCGGGCTGTGGAAAATCACCGGCGGCCCCACCGAGGGGGCATTGAAGGTGCTGGCGGCGAAGATAACCCTGTCGCCGCAGCCCAGCGAGCTGCGCAGTAAAATTCCTTTTGATTCGCAATATAAATACATGTCGACGCTTTACCGGCTGGGCGAAGAGGAGGTGGTGCTGGTCACCGGCGCGCCGGATGTTCTGTTCCGCCTGTGCCAGTATCAGCAGAGCGACAGCGGGTTGCAGCCGCTGGATCTCCCGTACTGGGAAAGCAAAATTGAAGAGTACGCCCGGGAGGGGCTGCGAATGGTGGCCGCGGCCTGGAAGCCGGCTGCCGCAGGCCAGACCGAGCTGACCCATCAGGATCTACAGCAGGGGGTCATTTTATTAGGGGTTGCCGGGATGATGGATCCGCCGCGTCCGGAAGCGATCACGGCGATTGCCGACTGCCTGCAGGCCGGGATCCGCGTGAAGATGATCACCGGAGACCACCCGCAAACGGCGATGAGCATCGGCAAAATGCTGGGGATTGGCAATGCGGGGAACGCCATTACCGGGCGCGAGCTGGAGGTGATGGACGACGCGCAGCTGAGCGTGGCCGCGCAGCAGTTCGATATCTTCGCCCGCACCAGCCCGGAAGATAAGTTCCGTCTGGTGCAGGCTCTACAGAGCAAGAAAGAGATTGTCGGCATGACCGGAGACGGGGTGAACGATGCCCCGGCGCTGAAGCAGGCTGACGTCGGCGTGGCGATGGGGATCAAGGGGACCGAGGTGACCAAGGAAGCCGCCGATATGGTGCTGACCGATGACAACTTCGCCACCATCGCCAGCGCGGTCCGCGAGGGGCGCCGGGTGTATGACAACCTGAAAAAAACCATTCTTTTTGTCATGCCGACCAACCTTGCGCAGGGGTTACTGATCGTGATCGCGCTGCTGGCGGGCAACGTACTGCCGCTGACGCCGGTGCTGATCCTGTGGATGAACATGGCCACCTCCGCCACGCTGTCGTTTGGTCTGGCGTTTGAAGCCGGTGAGAAAAATATTATGCGGCGGCCGCCGCGCGACCCGAAACTGCACGTGATGGACGGCTTTGCCATCTGGCGCGTGGCGTTTGTGGGGTCGATGATTGCGGTCAGCGCTTTTATTCTCGAAGCCTGGCTGCAGCCGCGCGGCTATTCGCCGGAGTTTATCCGTACCGTGCTGTTGCAGACTCTGGTCACCGCCCAGTGGTTCTATATGCTGAACTGCCGCGTGTCGGATGGTTTCTCGTTGACCAAAGGTCTGCTGGCTAACAAAGGGATCTGGATCGTCAGCGGCGTGCTGCTGGTGCTGCAGCTGCTGATTATCTATGCGCCGTTTATGCAGATGCTGTTCGGCACCACCGGGCTGCCGTTCCGCTACTGGGTGATCACCTTTATCATCGGCTTCGCCATGTTCCTGATTGTGGAGCTGGAAAAACCGCTGACCCGCAAATGGCGGACCGCCTGACGGCGTGACGTGCAGTACGCAAAAGAAAAGAGGGGGCATCGCCCCCTCTCTGGCTGACGACAAACCTGTTTCGTCATTGTGCTCGCATTTCTGCCGGGTGGCGGCATTCGCCTTACCCGGCCTACGAAAGACTTCAATATCAAACCGTTATGCAGTTAGCTGTAGGCCCGCGCAAGCGCAGCGCCGCCGGGCAATTCCTGAAGATTGCACGTTGTCAGCAGTCTGAGAGAGGGCATCGCCCTCTCTTTTATTATGGTTCACGCTTGTTGCGCGTTACTGTTTCGGCTCGGCGACCACGCTGCTTCCCACGCCGCGGTTGTTATATTCCCACATACGGTTGAAGCCGTTGTCGTTGAGGTTGCGCTGCAGATTGCCTTTGTCATCCGCGCTGCCGGTATTGCCGCTGAACGGACGGCCGGAGCCTACCGCCGCCGCCCACGGCTGGGCGATGTTAAAGCCTTCATTGATGGCGCTGTCGCGGATCACGACCTGGCCGTTGCTGTTGCCGTCAACGTCCAGCGCGCGGCCGAGCTGCGCGACGTTATCCCCGGAGGCGGTGAAGCGGCTGTTGGTCGCCAGGAAGCCGTAGGTCACGCTCTTCAGGGTGGCCGGCGCGAAGACGTAGGCTTCTTTCTGAGTACGCGAGTTCACCACGCGGAAGTCGGTGTTATCAAACACCACGGCGCCGCGGCCAGAAACGATATCCACGTCGCCTTCAATATAGCTGTTCGTCACCAGGGTGCGGGTCTGACGGTTGTCCTGCAGACGGTTCTGCACGCCGCTGTTGGTCACGAAGAAGGTGTTCTGGCGACCAAGAATGTTCACTTTATCGATCTGCACCTGGTCACCATCGCTGCGCAGGGCAACGGCCTGGTGGGTGCCGGCATCGACGCTGTCGCCCAGGTTGTTGGCGATGGTCAGGTTCTGCAGCTGCAGGCCGTTATTCTGCGACCAGAAGACCGCGGAGCACATCACGCCGACGGTGGCGGTGGATTTGCTCTGGCAGCTGTCGAACATATACCACGCTGGTTTGCCCGGCATGTATTTGCCACCCGGATTGACCAGACGACGCCAGGTGTTGCGATCCATTTCGGAATCAATGGCTTCGCTGATCTTCACGTCGATCGGTTTATCGCCGGTACCATACAGGGTCAGGGCGCCCGGCGCCGCCGGAACGTAGACGGTGCCCGGGTATTCGCCCGGCATGATGGCGATAAACAGACGACGGTTAGAGTGGCGGGCAATCGCCGCATCCACCGCCGCCTGGACGGTGGTATGCGTCACGCCCTGGGTTCCCGCCGGGCCGACGATAAAGTCAGGCTGCGCCGGCAGGCTGATGGCGGACGGCGTCCAGGCCGTGGCATTGGGGGTCAGCGACTGGAAATAGGCCGCCTGGGTAAAGTTTTTCGCTTCATCGGCGTTCAGAATGGGACGCGCGGTGGTGCCCGGTGCAGTCTGCGTTGAGGGCTGTTGATCGGCAGGCGTCGAGCTACAGGCGGACAGCGTCACGCCGAAGGCCAGCGCCAGCGCCAGACGGGAAACGGAATATGTGTTCATGTTGCTCCGGGCAAAATTAAGCGTAGTGAAATACCCCGGCTGAGACGCCAGGGTATAAGTCCTTTAAAACCTGCTGTTTTATACTAACTTGAACGAAACGGGAAGACGTGGGCTGAAAAACTTACCTTCTTTACGCAATACGCCGCGTCGCCGGACGGTCTCCAGTCACAAATAAATAACATTTACTCGCGCTTTTGTTGACATTCCCGGCGTTATGAAAATAAATGTCTATACAACCCATGACAAGTTAAGCGCTATGACTGAAGCCACCTCCGAACGCGTTATCTGGCGAAACGCCCGTCTCGCCACCCTGAACCCTGATGCTTCCCAACCGTACGGTCTGCTGGAGCGCCACGCGCTGCTGGTGCGCGACGGTCGCATTGCGGCGATCGTCCCCGAAGATGACCTCCCCAGCGGGCGCAGGATCGATCTCGAAGGCCGGCTGGTCACGCCGGGATTAATCGACTGCCATACCCACCTGATCTTCGGCGGCAGTCGGGCGCAGGAGTGGGAGCAGCGGCTGAACGGCGTCTCCTATCAGACCATCAGCGCCAGCGGCGGGGGGATTAATGCCACCGTGCGCGCCACCCGCGACAGCAGCGAAGCCGAATTACTGGCGCTGGCGCAGCCGCGTCTGGCCCGCCTGCTGCGTGAAGGGGTGACCACCCTGGAGATCAAATCCGGCTACGGTCTCGATCTGCAAAACGAACGCAAAATGCTGCGGGTCGCCCGCCAGCTGGCGCGCGATAACGCGGTGGAACTCTCGGCGACGCTGCTCTCCGCCCACGCCACGCCGCCGGAATATCAAGGCGACGCCGACGGCTATATTACGCTGGTCTGCGACACTATCCTGCCGACGCTGTGGCGGGAGGGACTGTTTGAAAGCGTTGACGTCTTCTGCGAAAACGTCGGCTTCAGCCCGCAGCAAACCGAGCGGGTGTTTCAGGCGGCGCAGGCGTTGGGCATTCCGGTTAAAGGTCACGTTGAGCAGCTCTCCTCGCTGGGCGGCGCCCAGCTGGTGAGCCGTTATCACGGACTGTCTGCCGACCATATTGAATATCTGACGGAAGAGGGGGTGGCGGCGATGCGCGAAAGCGGCACCGTGGCGGCCCTGCTGCCCGGCGCGTTTTACTTCCTCAATGAAACCCGCAAACCGCCGGTGGAACTGCTGCGCAAGTACCAGGTGCCGATGGCGGTGGCGACCGATTTCAACCCCGGCACCAGCCCCTTCGCCAGCCTGCATCTGGCGATGAATATGGCCTGCGTCAAGTTTGGTTTAACACCGGAAGAGGCGTGGGCCGGCGTGACGCGCCATGCCGCGCGGGCGCTGGGGCGGCAGAACAGCCACGGTCAGCTGGCGGCGGGCTTTGTGGCGAACTTTGCCATCTGGGATGCCGAGCATCCGGTCGAGATGGTGTATGAGCCGGGGCGCAGTCCGCTCTGGGGACGCGTGGTACAAGGAGAATGGCAATGATGCTGTGGCAAGCTACGCCCGCCAACCTTTGGCAGGGGCGCGATGATAGTGCGGAAGCGCCGAATGCGCTGCGCCTGTTTCAGACCATCCCCCGCGCGGAACGCTTCGCGCCGCAGGCGCTACCCGGCGATATCGCGCTGCTTGGCTTCGCCTGTGACGAAGGCGTCCGGCGCAACAAAGGGCGTACCGGAGCGGCTGACGGCCCGGCGACCCTACGCCGGGCGCTGGCCAATATGGCCAGCCATCAGGGCCACGACCGCTGCGTGGATATGGGCACGATTAGCGTCGATGGCGACCAGCTGGAAGCCGCGCATCAGGCGCTGCGCGAGGCGGTGACCGCCTGCCAGCGCGCCGGGAAACGCACGCTGGTTCTGGGCGGCGGCCACGAGACCGCCTTCGGTCATGGCGCGGGGGTACTGGATGCCTTCCCGGGCGAAAAAGTGGGCATTATTAATCTCGATGCGCATCTTGATCTGCGCGTTGCCGAGCGCGCCAGCTCCGGGACGCCGTTCCGCCAGCTGGCGCTGGAGTGTGACGCGCAGCAGCGCGCTTTTCACTATACCTGCATCGGCGTCAGTCGGGCGGCCAACACCCAGGCGCTCTGGGAGGAAGCGGCGCGGCGCGAGGTGGCTATCGTGGAGGATCTCCAGGTGCTGGAGGCCTTCGAAACCCAGGTGCTGGCGGAGCTTGAGCGCAACATCGCGCAGTACGATCGTCTGTATCTGACCATCGATCTCGACGTGCTCCCGGCGCGGGAAATGCCGGCGGTGTCGGCCCCGGCGGCGCTGGGCGTGCCGCTGGCGACCCTGCTGCGCATCGTTGAGCCGCTGTGCCGCAGCGGTAAGCTGCAGGCGGTGGATCTGGTGGAGTTCAACCCGCAGTTTGACATTGACGGTCAGGGCGCCCGCGCGGCCGCCCGTCTGGCATGGCAAATCGTCCATTGGTGGCAGTAGCCATTCCGGTATATTCTGGGTGTTTCGCCGCCCATTTTGCAAAAGGAAAGCCAGGCTATGTTTTCACAGCAACCCCGTTCCGCGCCCGCGCCTTTTTATGAGAAGGTGAAGCAGGCTATCGGTGAAAAAATTCACAGCGGCGTCTGGCGACCGCATGACCGTATCCCTTCCGAAGCGGAGCTGGTGGCCCAGTTCGGCTTCAGCCGGATGACCATCAACCGCGCGCTGCGCGAGCTAACGGATGAAGGCCTGCTGGTCAGGTTGCAAGGGGTGGGGACCTTTGTCGCCGAGCCGAAAGGGCAGTCGGCGCTGTTTGAGGTGCGCAGCATTGCCGAAGAAATTATTGCCCGCCACCATCAGCACCGCTGCGAGGTGCTGCTGCTGGAGGAGACCCGGGCGGATCATATTCAGGCGGCGGCGCTCAGCGTAGCGGAAGGCACCCGCATCTTTCACTCGCTGATGGTGCATTACGAAAACGAGGTGCCGGTGCAAATCGAAGATCGCTGCGTCAATGCCGCGGTGGTGCCGGACTATCTCCAGCAGGATTATACCGCCACCACGCCCCATGATTATCTGTCGCTGATCGCCCCGTTAACAGAAGGTGAACATATTGTTGAAGCGGTGCAGGCCACGGCGGAAGAGTGCGCGCTGCTGCATATTCACGCCCACGATCCCTGCCTGCTGATCCGCCGCCGCACCTGGTCGACAACCCACATCGTCTCCCACGCGCGCCTGCTGTTCCCCGGTAGCCGCTATCGTCTGCAGGGCCGCTTTGGCTCCTGATCCACGCTGGCGTCAGCAAAACGTGATTGCTGACGCAATATAATAAAATTGTATCATTTCTGTTAAATCCTGGCTTGCGCATGCTTGTATAGACAAGTATATGTATCTACGTAAACAACGTTCATTGTCAGGAGAAACCCCGATGTCGCAAAGCAAATATCGCCAGCTGGACGTCCGTGCGCCAAGAGGCACGACGCTGACCGCGAAGAGCTGGTTGACCGAAGCCCCGCTGCGTATGTTAATGAATAACCTCGATCCCGATGTCGCCGAAAACCCGCACGAACTGGTGGTCTATGGCGGCATTGGTCGCGCAGCGCGCAACTGGGAATGCTATGACGCTATCGTGAAGGCGCTGAAGAACCTGGAAAGCGACGAGACCCTGCTGGTCCAGTCCGGCAAGCCAGTGGGCGTTTTCAAAACCCATGAACACTCGCCGCGCGTGCTGATCGCTAACTCCAACCTGGTTCCGCACTGGGCGACCTGGGAACACTTTAACGAGCTGGATGCCAAAGGGCTGGCGATGTACGGCCAGATGACCGCCGGCAGCTGGATCTACATTGGCAGCCAGGGCATCGTCCAGGGCACTTACGAAACCTTCGTCGAAGCCGGTCGCCAGCACTATCAGGGCAGCCTGAAAGGCCGCTGGGTGCTAACCGCCGGGCTGGGCGGCATGGGCGGCGCGCAGCCGCTGGCCGCGACGCTGGCCGGCGCCTGCTCGCTGAATATTGAATGCCAGCAGAGCCGCATCGATTTCCGTCTGCGCACCCGCTACGTGGACGAACAGGCCACTTCTCTGGATGACGCCCTGGCGCGTATCAAGAAATACACCGCCGAAGGCCGGGCTATCTCCATCGCGCTGTGCGGCAACGCCGCGGAGATCGTGCCGGAGCTGGTGAAACGCGGCGTGCGCCCGGATATGGTCACCGACCAGACCAGCGCCCACGACCCGCTGCACGGCTATCTGCCGAAAGGCTGGAGCTGGGAAGCGTATCAGCAGAAAGCTGAATCCGATCCGCAGGGCACCATTCTGGCGGCGAAACGCTCGATGGCCGACCACGTGCAGGCGATGCTGGCCTTCCATGAGATGGGGGTGCCGACTTTCGACTACGGTAACAACATTCGCCAGATGGCTCAGGAAGTGGGCGTCAGCAACGCCTTCGATTTCCCGGGCTTCGTGCCGGCCTATATCCGCCCGCTGTTCTGCCGCGGTATCGGTCCGTTCCGCTGGGTAGCGCTCTCCGGCGATCCGCAGGATATCTACAAGACTGACGCGAAAGTGAAAGAGATCATCAAGGATGATAAGCATCTGCACCATTGGCTGGATATGGCGCGCGAGCGCATCAGCTTCCAGGGACTGCCGGCGCGTATCTGCTGGGTCGGTCTGGAATGGCGGCAGAAGCTGGGCCTGGCGTTTAACGAAATGGTGCGCAGCGGCGAAGTCTCCGCGCCGATCGTGATTGGCCGCGATCATCTTGACTCCGGCTCCGTCGCCAGCCCGAACCGCGAAACCGAAGCGATGCGCGACGGCTCAGACGCGGTCTCTGACTGGCCGCTGCTGAATGCGCTGCTCAACACCGCCAGCGGCGCGACCTGGGTGTCGCTGCACCACGGCGGCGGGGTAGGCATGGGCTTCTCGCAACACTCCGGGATGGTTATCGTCTGCGATGGCACCGATGAAGCGGCAGCGCGTATCGCCCGCGTCCTGCACAACGACCCGGCCACCGGCGTGATGCGTCATGCCGACGCGGGGTACGAGATTGCCATTGAATGCGCGGCAGAACAGGGTCTGAATCTTCCGATGGTGGCGGCAACGCAGGGGAACGCGAAATGAAATCTTTAACTCTGATCCCGGGTCAACTCAGCCTGTCGCAGCTCCGCGACATCTACAGCCACCCGGTGAATATTACCCTCGACAGCGGCGCGTTTGCCGCCATTGACGAGAGCGTGGCCTGCGTCAACGCTATCCTTGCCGAAGGGCGGACCGCCTACGGCATCAACACCGGTTTTGGCCTGCTGGCGCAGACCCGTATCTCGACGGAAGATCTGGAGAACCTGCAGCGTTCGCTGGTGCTGTCCCATGCGGCGGGCGTTGGCGAGCCGCTGGACGATGACCTGGCGCGCCTGATTATGGTGCTGAAGATTAACAGTCTGTCCCGCGGATTCTCCGGGATCCGCCTGAGCGTGATCCAGGCGCTGATTGGCCTGGTGAATGCCGGCGTGACGCCGTGGATCCCGGCGAAAGGCTCCGTCGGCGCCTCCGGCGACCTCGCGCCGCTGGCCCATATGTCGCTGACCCTGCTTGGCGAAGGTAAAGCGCGGGTACGCGGCGGCGACTGGCTGCCGGCCACCGAAGCGCTGCGTCAGGCGGGACTGGAGCCGATTACCCTGGCGGCGAAAGAGGGGCTGGCGCTGCTCAACGGCACCCAGGCGTCGACCGCTTTTGCCCTGCGCGGTCTGTTCGAAGCCGAAGATTTGTTCGCCTCCGCGGTCGTCTGCGGGGCGTTAACCACCGAAGCGGCGCTGGGCTCCCGTCGTCCGTTTGATGCGCGCATCCATGAAGTGCGCGGCCAGCGCGGGCAGATTGACGCGGCGGCGCTGTATCGCCATCTGCTGACCGACGACAGCGCGATCTCGCTGTCGCACCATAACTGCAGCAAGGTGCAGGACCCGTACTCCCTGCGCTGTCAGCCGCAGGTGATGGGCGCCTGCCTGACCCAGATCCGCCAGGCGGCTGAGGTGCTGCTGGCCGAAGCCAACGCGGTGTCCGATAACCCGCTGGTCTTCGCCGCCGAGAATGACGTGATCTCCGGCGGTAACTTCCACGCCGAGCCGGTGGCGATGGCGGCGGATAATATCGCGCTGGCGATTGCCGAAATCGGCTCGCTCTCCGAGCGTCGCATCGCGTTGATGATGGACAGCCATATGTCGCAGCTGCCGCCGTTCCTCGTCAAAAACGGCGGGGTGAACTCCGGGTTTATGATTGCCCAGGTCACGGCGGCGGCGCTGGCCAGTGAAAACAAAGCGCTGTCGCACCCGCACAGCGTCGACAGTCTGCCGACCTCCGCCAACCAGGAAGACCACGTCTCGATGGCGCCGGCGGCCGGTCGCCGCCTGTGGGCGATGGCCGAGAACACCCGCGGCGTACTGGCCGTCGAGTGGCTGGCGGCGGCGCAGGGGCTGGATATGCGCGAAGGGCTGACCACCAGCCCGCTGCTGGAAGAGGCGCGCCATCTGCTGCGCGAACGCGTCCCTCACTATACGCAGGATCGCTACTTCGCCCCGGATATCGATAATGCCATTGCGCTTCTGGCGGCCCGTCACCTGACGCGTCTGCTGCCTGCGGTACTGCCAGGCCTGCACTAATCACCGTTGTTCTCTGTACCCGCGTCGGGGGAAATCATTCCCCCGACCGCCCTACATCGCATATTTGTCGTCAAATAAAAAAACCAGGACACCTGTATATGCAACAACAACACAAGCCACATCTGCTGCGCGGGCTCAATGCCCGACACATTCGATTTATTGCGCTCGGCTCCGCGATCGGCACCGGGCTGTTCTATGGCTCGGCTTCCGCCATCAAGGCGGCGGGCCCGGCGGTGCTGCTGGCCTATTTGATTGGCGGCGCGGCGGTGTTTATCGTCATGCGCGCGCTGGGCGAGATGGCGGTGCGCAACCCAGTTTCCGGCTCCTTCGGCAGCTATGCCCGCCAGTATCTCGGCCCGCTGGCCGGGTTTATTACCGGCTGGACCTACACTTTTGAAATGGTAATCGTCGCCCTGGCCGACGTGACCGCCTTCGGCATCTATATGGGATTGTGGTATCCCGATGTCCCGCGCTGGATCTGGATCCTCAGCATCATCTTCTTTATCGGCGCCATGAACCTGTGCAACGTGCGGGTGTTCGGCGAGATGGAGTTCTGGCTGTCGCTGGTGAAGGTGGTGGCGATTATCGCCATGATGCTGGCGGGAGCGGGGATCATCTTCTTTGGTTTCGGCCATAGCTTCCCGGCCACCGGGCTGGAAAATCTCTGGAGCCACGGCGGCTTTGCCCCTAACGGCTGGCAGGGCGTTATCGCTTCGCTTGGCATCGTGATGTTCGCCTTCGGCGGGGTGGAGATTATCGGCGTCACCGCCGCGGAAGCGAAGGATCCGAAGAAGGTCATCCCGCAGGCCATCAATACCATTCCGCTGCGCATTATCCTGTTCTACGTCTGCACCCTGGCGGTGCTGATGGCGATTTTCCCGTGGAACAGCTTTGGCGAGCAGGGGAGTCCGTTTGTGCTGATTTTCGACGGTCTGGGGATCCCGGCGGCGGCGACAATCCTTAACATCATCGTGATCAGCGCCAGCATCTCGGCGATTAACAGCGATATCTTCGGCGCCGGACGCATGATGTACGGCATGTCGAAGGAGGGGCTGGCGCCGAAAAGCTTCCAGCGCATCGCCAGCAACGGCGTACCCTGGATGACGGTGGTGGTCATGGGCGGCGCGCTGCTGGCGGCGGTGGTGCTGAACTATCTGATCCCCGAGCAGGTATTTGTGCTGATTGCTTCGCTGGCGGCATTCGCCACGGTGTGGGTATGGCTGATGATCCTGCTGTCCCATTTCGCCATGCGCCGTAGTTTGTCTGCCGAAGAGTGCAGCCAGATTGCCTTCCCCGTTCCGTTCTGGCCGGTGGCGCCGCTGTTAACGCTGCTGTTTATGGGGCTGGTCATCGCTGTGCTGGGGATGTTTGCCGAGACGCGGATGGCGCTGATCGCCGGCCTGGTCTGGCTCGGGCTGCTGACGGTGGTGTGGTACGCGCGGGTGCGTAAAACCGCGCTGCAGGTTGTCACTGAGCAGTAAATCAGATCTCCCCGGCGGCGCTGCGCTTACCGGGGCGACGAGGTATGAGCCTGTGAGAGGGTACTGTAGGCCGGGTAAGGCGCAGCCGCCACCCGGCACAAAATCGGCTCTGTGCCTGCTGTCATCGCCCGGTGGCGCTGCGCTTACCGGGCCTACGAG
>NZ_JBEAHA010000022.1:0-42925 GCF_040061975.1 Klebsiella sp. GG_Kp146 | reverse complement strand
ATCCCAGGCTCAGTAAGACAGTAGGCCCGGTAAGGCGCCAGCCGCCACCGGGCAGACAAACGAGAACAACGGCTAAGACGAGTTGTAGCCGGCCGCCAGGGCCGGCGGGTGTCAGGCGCTCTGATTGTCCAGCTGAAGCTGCCCCTCGCGCCGCTGCTTCAGCTTCCAGAAGGCCCACAGCGCGATAAACCACAGCGGAGAAGCCAGCAGCGCCAGCAGCGTGTCCGGATCAAAGATCATGATGAAGATGGCGAACGCGAAGAACAGCAGGCTCACCCAGCTCATCGCCACGCCAAAGGGCATCTTAAAGATCGAACCGGCGTGCAGGTCCGGACGCTGACGGCGATAAACCAGATACGCCACGAGGATCATCCCCCAGCTGAACACCACCATAATCGCCGCCAGGGTCGAGACGATGGTAAACAGGGTCATCACATTCGGCACCAGGAACAGCAGCAGCGTACCGATCAGCATACAGAAGCAGGAAAACAGCAGGCTGCGCACCGGGATGCGGGTGCTGCGCGACAAAATACGGAACTGCCAGTGCGCATGCTTCTCCACCGACAGGCCGTACAGCATGCGGGTGCTGGAGAAGACCCCGCTGTTGGCCGAGGACATCGCCGAGGTCAGCGCCACGAAGTTAATCACCGCCGCCGCCGCGGGCAGCCCGGCTTTGGCAAACAGCGTCACGAAGGGGCTGGTCTCCGCCGACACTCCCGGCCAGGAGGCGACAGCGATGATCACCACCATCGACAGCAGATAGAAGATGATAATCCGCAGCGGCAGGGCATTGATCGCCTTGGGCAAAATGCGCTGTGGATCGCGGGTCTCCGCCGTCATCGTCCCCAGCAGTTCAATGCCGGTAAAGGAGAAGATCGCTATCTGGAAGCCGGCGAAAAAGCCGGTGATACCGTGAGGCATAAAGGCCGTCGGGTCGGTGAGATGGCTCAGAGAAGCCGTCACGCCGTCCGGAGAGGTCCAGCCGGTGGCAATCATCCAGCCGCCGGTGGCGATCAGGGCGATAATGGTGATCACCTTGATCAGGGCGAACCAGAACTCCGCCTCGCCAAACATTTTCACCGACAGCAGGTTGAGCAGGAACAGGATAGCCAGCATGCTGAGGGCCGGCATCCACGCCGACAGCTCGGGGAACCAGTACTGCATATAGCTCCCGCACACCACCACGTCGGCGATACAGGTCACCACCCAGCTCAGCCAGTAGGTCCAGCCGAGATAAAAGCTGGCCTGCGGTCCGAGATACTCGCCGACAAAGTCGGCAAACGAGCGGTAGTCATGGCGGGTGAGCAGCAGCTCCCCCATCGCCCGCATCACCATATAGGTAAAGAACCCGACCAGCACATAGATAACCAGAATCGAGGTGCCGGCGACGGCGATGTTGCGCCCCGCCCCCATAAACAGCCCGGTGCCGATGGCGCCGCCGAGGGCGATCATCTGGATATGGCGGGCGCCAAGCCCGCGCTTAAGCTGTGACGCGCCTTCACCTCCGGCGGCAGATGGCGCCTGATGTTGATGTTCAGTCATGGTGTTTCCTCAGGCTGGTTGCGGGAGGCGAAGCGCCGCGGCGCGGAGCAGCAGCCCGGCGCGCTGGCCGGTGGCGACCCCGGCATTGGGAAAGAGGATATAGGGGGCCCGGGCCTGCACCACCCACCGTTTCTCTGCCTGGCGGGCGATCTCATACCCTGCCGGGAGCGCGGTGAAGTTCTCGACGTTGGCCGCCAGATTGAGCGTAAATTCCCCTTCGCGCTTGATGATGCTCTCCTCGACCAGGAAGTAATCCACCGGCGCTTTGTCGCGCGTGGGCAGCGGCGCGTCAGAAATCCAGGCCCGGATCGCCGCGTCGGCGGCGGCGAACAGGCTGAGATCGTTGGCGCCGAACGGCATCACTTTTCCCAGCTCAAGGGTGGCGCTTTGCGCGGCGAACTTTTCGCAGGTGAAATGAGTGAAGGTGCCGCCCGCTTCGGTATGGCGCACGATTGCGTCCATCCCGCTGGCCTGCAGCAGCTGGTAGAAGCCGGGCGAAAAATCCTCCGCGTGGGCCGGGAGCAACGCAAACTGGCGATACAGCGACCCGCGAATGGCGGTATGCATATCGAGATGGCTGCGGCTGACCGGCCCCGCCGCGTCGGCGGCGCGATAGAAGGCATGCACCGCCTGCTCGAGGGCAAAAGCCCGCCGCGACTCATTGCCCGGGGAGACCGCCAGATGGCGGCCGCCGAACAGGCGATTGAGGTCGTTGTGCAGATAGCGACGCGCGGCGCGGATCGCCGGCAGGTTACCAAAGACGATCAGCAGCGCCTGGGTGAGCGGCTGCCGCCCCTGGCTCAGATCGTGGGTCAGCTGCAGCAGCAGCTCGGTCGGCGCGGTCTCATTGCCATGGACGCCAGCGGAGAGGATCGTCGCCTGACGCCACGGCGTGGACGGCAGCAGCTGCAGGATGCCCTCGCCCAGCCAGCGGGCCTCGATGTCCGCCGGAAAGGTCCACTCCTGCAGGCGGCAGTGCAGTAAATCGTTAACCAGATGCTCCATCTGCCGCTCCTTAACGCTGAAAATCATAGACAGGGCCCAGACGCAGGATCTGCGTCAGCTCATCCAGCGCCTGATAAACCTCGCTCAGCAGCTGCGGGTCCGCCAGATCGCGGGCGTGCAGCCGGTCACGGTAGTGTTTTTCCACCCACGCCGTCAGCTGCTGGTAACGTTCGTCGTTCATCAGGCTGTGGGCGTTGACCGCGTCGCGCTCCGCCTCGTTGAGCACCACCCGCAGCCGCAGGCAGGCCGGGCCGCCGCCGTTGCGCATGCTTTCCCGCAGGTCAAAAACCGCCACTTCATCGATCGGCGAGGCGCTGTCGGCCGCCAGGTCGCCCAGGTAGCGCCAGACGTTTTCCCGCTGCCGGCACTCCTCTGGCACCACGATCAGCATCTTGCCGTCGGGTTTGCTCAGCAGTTGGCTGTTGAACAGATATGAGGCTACGGCGTCATCAAGCGACACCCGCTCGTCCGGCACTTCCACGCTGGTAAACGGGATATCGAGACGGTCGCTTTTTGCCCGCAGCGTCGCCAATACTGTCGACTGTTCGACAAACGCCTGCTGATGGTGGAACAGCACATGGCGATTGCTGACCGCGATAACGTCGTTATGAAACACGCCGCGATCGATAGCCTGCGGCGCCTGCTGGGCAAACACCGTATAGCGCGGATCCAGCTGGTGCAGACGGGCCACCGCTTCGCTGGCCTCCAGGGTCTGCCGCGCCGGATACTTCACCGGGGCGATGCCGCCGCTGGCGCGTCGACCGTAGACAAACAGCTGCACGCCCTGACGATCGTACTCCCGGCAGAAGCGGTTATGGTTGGCCGCCCCTTCGTCGCCGAGGTCGCCATGCTGCGGTAGCGCCGCGTGATGGGCGAAGTAGCGCGGATCGGCGAAGGTGGCGCGCAGGATCGCCGAGGTGGTGGGCGCCTCCTGCATGCGGTGCAGCTTATTGTTCAGGTTGGCGACAGTGAAATGGACTTTGCCATCGGCGCTGTCCGCCGACGGCGAAACGGTCGCCGCGTTGGCGGTCCACATCGACGAGGCGGAGCTGAAGGCGGAGAGCAGCTGCGGCGCCGCCTGGGCCGCCTGGCGGATGACCTGCTCATCGCTACCCTCGAATCCCAGGTCGCGCAGCAGGCGCAGGTTCGGCCGCGGCTGCGGCGGCAGGATCCCCTGCACGAATCCGCGGTCGGCCAGGGCTTTCATTTTATACAGCCCCTGCAGCGCCGCCTTTTTAGGGTTAGAGAGACCATCGCGGTTATTTTGCGAGGCTTCATTGCCGACGGAGAGTCCGGCGTAGTGGTGCGTCGGGCCGACCAGGCCATCAAAGTTAGCTTCAAAACCAGACATATGTCCTCACAGGATCCGTTATCAGAATGGCAGGCCCGGCGATACGTTCGCCGGAAGCGTCAGCGTGTCGCTGACCAGAGAGGCCATCGGCCAGGCACAGTAATCGGCGGCGTACCACGCTGCCGCCCGGTGGTTGCCGGAGGCGCCCACCCCGCCAAACGGCGCTTTACTGGAAGCGCCGGTCAGCGGCTTGTTCCAGTTGACGATCCCGGCTCGCGCCTCGTCCGCCAGCTGGTCAAACTGCGCCGCATCGCTGGAGATCAGCCCCACGGCCAGGCCATAGCGGGTCTGGTTGGCGAGGCGAATCGCCTCCGGGAAGTCGTCGTAACGGATAACCGTCAGCAGCGGACCAAAGTACTCTTCATCCGGCACGTCGATACCGGTGACGTCGATGATCCCCGGGGTCAGCACCGTGGAGTGCGGGTCGGGCTGGCGCATGCGCAGCAGCACCTTGCCGCCGAGCGCCTCCAGTTTCTGCTGCGCCGCCAGCATGTTCTGCGCCGCCTCAAGGGAAATCACCCCGCCCATAAACGGCGCCGGCTGGTCATCCCATTTCCCGGCGCGGATCTGCGCGCTGGCCTCCACCAGTCGCCGCAGCAGCGCATCCCCCTGCTCGCCGCGCTGAACGATCAGCCGGCGCGCGCAGGTGCAGCGCTGTCCGGCGGAGATAAACGCCGACTGGATAATTACATGCAGCGCCGCATCGACATCGGCCACGTCGGCCACGATCAGCGCGTTGTTGCCGCCCATCTCGAGGGCCAGCATCTTCTCCGGCTGACCGCCGAAGTAGCGATGGAAGTGGAAACCCGCCGCCGCGCTGCCGGTGAACAGCACGCCGTCGATATCGCGGTTTTCCAGCAGCGCCTGGCCGGTGGCTTTCCCGCCCTGCAGCAGGTTAATCACCCCGTCGGGGACGCCCGCCTGCTGCCACAGCTGGACCGTCAGTTCCGCAGTGGCCGGCGTCAGCTCGCTGGGTTTAAACACCACGGTGTTACCGGCGATCAGCGCCGGAATGATATGCCCGTTGGGCAGATGGCCCGGGAAGTTGTAGGGACCGAAGACCGCCATCACGCCGTGCGGCTTGTGGCGCAGCTGCGCTTTACCGTCCGGCAGGGTCGACTCGTGAAAGCCTGTCCGCTGGTGATAGGCCTCGACGGAGATGGCGGCTTTGCCGATCATCGCCTGCACTTCGGTGCGGGTCTCCCACAGCGGCTTGCTGGTCTCCCGGGAAATCAGGGTCGCCAGCGCCTCTTTGTGCGTCTCCAGCAGCGCGGCGAAACGCTGGACGACGTCAATACGCTCGGCCAGCGGGCGGTGCGACCAGGGATAAAACGCCGCCCGCGCCGCGGCGCAGGCCGCCTGGACGTCGTCGGCCCCCGCGCTGGCCGCCTGCCACAGCAGAGATTGATCCTCCGGGGCCAGTTTACTCATCGTAGCGCCGCTGCCCGGCTGCCACTGCCCGGCTATGAACTGTGCTTTTACCGCCATGATCTGTTTTCCTCTGGGTTCAGGGTTACCGTGTAAACGCGGTCGGTTTCAGTGACCTGCAGCGCATCCAGCGCGGCGGCGTCCAGTGAGACCTGCTCTTCGTGGGCCACCAGCAGCGCCCGAAAATTGTCGAACTGACCGTTGGCGACCAGGGTCGGCGCCGACAGCGTGCCCGTCAGCTGCTGAGCCGGCAGGCACTGGCAGTCGCGCACGGCGCGGATCTGATCGGTCTCCGCCTCCAGCACCGGACCGGCATCGAAAATATCCACCGAGCCGCGCCAGCTGAACCCCTCTTTCTCGAGGATCGCCCGCGCCGGGGCGGTGTTGGGATGCACCTGACCGATGACCTGACGGGCATTCTCCGGCAGCAGCGAGATATAGATCGGGTACGCCGGCATCAGCTCGGCAATAAAGGTTTTCATGCCGGTGCCGGTCAGCCGGTCGGCATCGGCGAACGGGATCTCGAAGAAGTGATGGCCCAGCGCATCCCAGAACGGCGACTGCCCTTGCTCATCGCTGCAGCCGCGCAGTTCGGCAAACAGGTGCGGCGAAAACCACTCGCGGAAGGCGGCGATAAACAAAAACCGCGCCTTGGAGAGCAGCAGACCGTTGCGGTTGCGCTGATACCCGGGGTCGAGAAACAGCGTACACAGCTCGCTGTGACCGGTGTGGTCATAGCTCAGATTGAGCAGCTCCTGAGGCTTATAGACTCCCAGCGCTTTCGAGGCGCGAACCGTTTTCTGAATGCGAAAATTGTAAAACGGCTCGTCCAGGCCCACCGCCACCTCAATGGCGCTGACCCCCACCACCCGCTCCAGCGCGGTGTCTTCCAGCACAAACAGAAAGCCTTGCTGGCCGCGCGGCAGCGCGCCGGCGAAGGTGTCAATGCTGCGGCGTATCCGGGCGGCCAGGCGCCCGGCATCATGGGGTAAAGAGGTCATGCCAACCCCCGCCCGCGCGGCAAGGCGGACGATGTCGTCAAGATCGTTTTCCCTTACGGGACGAAATAGCATCACAGGCCGTCCTCCCGGTTAGCGGGTTAAGCGGGCAACGGCGCGATCAAGGCGCACGAAGGCTTGCGCAATATCCGCCAGCGGGATATTGAGCGCCGGCGCGAAGCGCAGCACGTCCGGACCGGCAATCAGGGCGATCACCCCCTCTTCCGCCGCCAGGTTGGTCAGGGTTTTGGCCTTCCCGCGCAGCGGTCCGGCCAGCTCGGCGCCGATCAGCAGACCGGCGCCGCGCACGGCGCTGAACGCATCGTAGCGGGCAGAGAGGGCATTCAGCTGGTCGACGATCAGCGCATGGCGCTCGCCGACCCCCGCCAGCAGCGGCGCATCCAGATGGGCCAGCACGGCGTTGGCGACGGTCGCCGCCAGCGGGTTACCGCCGAAGGTGGTGCCATGGGTGCCTGGCAGGAAGACCTGCGCCCAGGCCTCTTTCGCCAGCATCGCGCCGATCGGGAAGCCGCCCCCCAGCCCTTTGGCGCTGGTGAGGATGTCCGGGACGACGTTGTAATGCTGGTAGGCGTAGAGATGGCCGGTACGCCCGGCGCCGGTCTGCACCTCATCGAATATCAGGGTGGCGTGATGGCGATCGCAGAGGGCGCGCAGCGCCTGGAGGAACGCCGGGTCCGCCGGGATCACCCCGCCTTCGCCGATAATCGGCTCAACGATCACCGCGCAGGTACGTGAGGAGATCGCCGCGGTGACCGCCTCGATATCGTTATAGGGCAGATGGGTAATGCCCTGCGGCAGCGGCGCATAATCGCTGGAATATTTCGGCTGGCCGCCGACGGAGACGGTGAACAGCGTGCGGCCATGGAAGGCGTGGTTGAAGGCGATGATTTCGCTTTTTTCACCGCCGAACTTATCGTGGGCATATTTCCGCGCCAGCTTAAGGGCCGCCTCGTTCGCTTCAGCGCCGGAGTTGCAGAAGAACACCTTGTCGGCAAAGGTGGACTGCACCAGGGTTTTCGCCAGCTGCAGCACCGGTTCGTTGGTATAGCCATTGCCGATATGCCACAGTTTCGCCAGCTGCCCCTGCAGGGCCTCAGCCAGCGCCGGGTGGGCATGGCCGAGGGCGTTCACTGCGATGCCGCCGGCCATATCGATATACTCTTTCCCCTGCTGGTCCCAGACGCGGGAGCCCGCCGCCCTCACCGGAATAAACGGCGCGGGGGCAAAACAGGGAACCAGGTAAGCGTCAAAATCTTCGCGAGTCATACTGCCTGACATCATTCATCTCCGGAACGTAAGACGACGGAAAACGCTCCCGCCGCGTTGGACAATCGACATTAACCCTGACCCTCGGCTTATTTTGGGCACGAGCGCGCCCGCTGCGATGGTAAAAATATTCACCACAGAAAAGTTAAGCCCTATTATTTTTACGGGTATTTGTTAATTCATGGTTAACGCCATGTTGTTGTGTGGGCTAATGCTGGCCTGTGAACAATAAGATTGTCAATATGGGGAAACGCAATTTATTCACTTTTTGAAGATCATCAAGATAATGAAAAACATAGAAAAAATATTTTCTTATGCACTTAAGTGAATAAAAAGTGAATTAAAATGCACAGCTTGCGGGTGGTTCTCGTGCGTAGTTATTCACTTAAAAAATAAAATTTCTAACAAAAATTTAAAAATCGGAATTGCCGTCAAATACCGCTTTATAAAATTGGTGATACCATTCATTGCACAGAGTTTACTGCTGTAGCTATTCCACGGTTTTACACGACATAAATAACACTGAGAAACAGGACTCTTATGGAAAAGTTATCTTACGCATCTGAAAGTAGTACATCTCCATGGACCACCTACCTGCGCCAGATCGACCGTGTCGCGCCTTATCTCGGCGATCTTGCCTACTGGGTGGAAACCCTGCGCCATCCGAAGCGTGCGCTGATCGTCGACATCCCTGTGCAGATGGACGACGGCACCATTCGCCACTTCGAGGGCTATCGCGTTCAGCACAATCTTTCGCGTGGGCCGGGTAAAGGTGGTGTTCGCTACCATCCGGATGTTGATCTTAACGAAGTCATGGCACTTTCTGCCTGGATGACCATTAAGTGCGCCGCGGTCAATATTCCTTACGGCGGGGCCAAAGGCGGCATCCGCGTCGACCCCTTCTCGCTGTCGGAAGGTGAACTGGAACGCCTGACTCGCCGCTATACCAGCGAAATCGGCATTATCATCGGGCCGCAGAAAGATATTCCGGCGCCGGACGTTGGCACCAACGGCAAAGTGATGGCGTGGATGATGGATACCTACTCCATGAACCATGGCACCACCATCACCGGCGTGGTCACCGGTAAGCCGATCCACCTCGGCGGCTCCCTCGGTCGTGAAAAAGCCACCGGACGCGGCGTGTTCGTCACCGGCCGGGAAGTGGCCCGTCGCGCCGGCATCGAAATTGAAGGCGCTAAAGTGGCGCTGCAGGGCTTTGGTAACGTCGGTAGCGAAGCGGCGCGCCTGTTCGCCGGCGTCGGCGCCCGCGTAGTGGTCATTCAGGATCACACCGCCACCCTGTACAACGAAGGCGGGATTGATATGGCCGCCCTCACCGCCTGGCAGGCGGAGAAAAAGCAGATCGCCGGTTTCCCGGGCGCCCAGGAGATCGATAAAGAGGCGTTCTGGACCACCCCGATGGACATCCTGATCCCGGCGGCGCTGGAAGGGCAAATCACCCGCGATCGCGCTGAGAAGCTGAGCTGCAAACTGGTGCTGGAAGGGGCTAACGGCCCAACCTATCCGGAAGCGGACGATGTGCTGGCCGAGCGCGGGGTGATCGTGGTGCCGGACGTTATCTGCAACGCCGGCGGGGTGACCGTCAGCTACTTTGAGTGGGTGCAGGACATGGCCAGCTTCTTCTGGAGCGAAGAGGAGATCAACGCCAAGATGGACCGCATCATGACCGACGCCATTATTCACGTCTGCGATAAAGCGGCCGAGAAAGAATGTACCCTGCGTACCGCCGCCTATATCGTGGCCTGCGAGCGCATCCTGATGGCGCGTAAAGACCGCGGCATCTACCCGGGCTGATCCCCGTCAGGAAGTGAATCAGGGGTGGCATTGCGCCGCCCCTTTTTTTTGCCGTCGCGCCGTCAACCGCCGGTGGACCACAGCACTGGCCATCCCCGACGCTGCGCCTCCGTCAGCAGCCCCGGAGAGGGATTCACCGCGCAGGGGTGGCCGACCGCGGCGAGCAGCGGCAGATCCGAGATATGATCGCCGAAGGCGTAGCATGCCGCCAGCGGCTGGCCCTGTTCCTGCGCATAGCATTGGGCATGCGCCGCCTTGTGTTCGCCGATGGCGGTCCGCCAGAGCTCGCCGGTATAGCGGTCATCCACCACGACCGGCTCTGAGCACAGGGCATGCTCCACCCCCAGCGCCGCCATCGCCGGCCAGAGAATGTCGGTCATCGACCCGGAGACAAACACCACGTCATCCCCCCGCGCCTGGTGCTGCCTGAGGCGCGCCACCACCTCGCGGTGAAAACCATATCCGCCTTCGCGATACAGGCGCTCGGCGACCGCCCGCACCCGGGGGCGCGACTCGTGGCGAAACAGCGAGTAATAGTAGCGGTTGATCGCCTCCCGCGGCTGACCCGCTTCGCTGAGCGCCTGCAGCTGCCGGACAATCGCCGCGGCCGTCAAACCGCACTGCAGCGGATATTCCGCGGCATAGCGGTGCAGAAACAGGAACATACTTTTGCCGGTAATCAGCGTTTCATCCACATCAAAAAAGGCGATGCTCATCCCCGTCCCCCTGCTCAATACTGACCAGATAATGTTGATGGCACTGCGCCGCCTGCTCGCACTCTTTGCGAGTGATGTAGTTAAGGTCATAGACGCTGAAGCTAAAGCCAACTTCCGCTTTGCGGGTGCCGGTCTGGTCAAACCCCACCGAGCATTCACAGGTGAAGCGGCCATGGGCTGAACTTTTGCGCGACACCACGTTGAGGACGATGGTCACCGGCAGCGGAAAAACAAAGCAGGAAAAGGCCACCTGCAGCGAGCTCAGGGTAAAGTACTTCTCCGCCATCGCCACGCCGGCCTCCGCCAGCAGGAATTTTTCCGTGGTGGCGATGATGGTCTGCCGCGCCGCCTCGATCAGCACCATCCCCTGAATATGTTGCCCGGTCTGGTGGTCGCAGAGCAGCTCCGAGGCATCCTGCAGGAGCAGGCGCGCGCAATAGCTATCCTCATCGCGTTTTTCCGGCGAGGTGATGAGGATATTCGCTTTTTTACGTTTATGTACCAGCCGCTGATGATCGCGATTGTTTTGATAATAGAGATCCTGCAGATTGACGATCTGGCGCATTGTGTCCGGATAGTGCTGACGAATAATGCAGATGGTGCGGGAGATGTCGTCGAGCTGTACCCCCTGACCGATAACGATTTTATCGACCCCGGCCAGCTCGCCGCTCCAGACAAACCGCTCAAACTCATTCACCGTCAGCACATTCTCATGCCGCCGGGCAAAATCGGTAAATTTCTCACCCACCACAATTAATTTTTCCATGGCGCTTGTCTCCTCAGATCGTTTTCACCAGTAACGCAATCCCCATCCCGCCGCCGATGCACAGCGACGCCAGGCCGGTCGGTTGATTCTCCCGGCGCAGCGCGTGCACCAGGCTGACCACAATCCGCGTCCCGGAACTGCCCAGCGGGTGGCCGAGGGCGATCGCGCCGCCGTGGACGTTCAGCCGGGAAGCAATCTCCTCCTCCGTCATCTGATGCGCTCTGGCCAGTCCCTTGACCACCCCCAGCACCTGCGCGGCAAAGGCTTCGTTGATCTCCAGCCGGGCCATATCGCTGAGCTGAAAACGCCCGCGGCGCAGGGCGCACGCTATCGCCGGCAACGGGCCAAGCCCCATCATGGACGGGTCGACGCCGCCCTCGCCAAAGGAGACAATCTCCGCCAGCGGCTGCAGGCCATAGCGGGCAACGGCGCGCGCCGACGCGAGGATCACCGACGCGGCGCCATCGTTCAGCCCGGAGGCATTGCCCGCCGTGACGCTGCCGTCGGCGCGAAAGGCCGGTTTCAACGCCGCCAGCTGCTCGGCGCTAAGATCATGGCGGATCGGCTCATCCTCGCGGACCGTGCTGACGCCCCGCTTCGCGCTGACCGTCACCGGCACCATCTCATCGGCAAAATAGCCGGCGCGGCTGGCGGCGGAGGCTTTGTGATGGCTCTCCAGGGCATACTGGTCCTGCGCCGCGCGCGAGATCTGCTCCTGCGCGGCGATGGCCTCCGCCGTTTCCCCCATCGGGATCTGCAGCAGCGGATCGGTTAATCCGTCGCGCTGGATCACATCCTCACTGCTGAACGCGCCGAATTTCATCCCGCCCCTTATCTCTCCCCGCAGCAAAAACGGCGCCTGACTCATATTTTCCATTCCGCCGGCGACCACCAGGTCGGCATAACCGCTCTGGATATGGATCGCCCCTTCGGTCAGGCTTTTCATGCCGCTACCGCAGATCATATTCAGGGTGTAAGCCGGCTTTTGCACCGGGATCCCCGCCCGCAGCGCAACCTGACGCGCCGGTCCCATCCCCTGCCCGGCGGCAAGGACGCAGCCGCAGATCACCTCATCGATCCACGCCGGGTCAATGCCGGCCTGCTGCAGGTTGTGCCTGACGGTGAGCGCGGCCAGCTCCACCGCAGAGACCGTTTTCAGGGCGCCAAGAAAGCGCCCCACCGGCGTACGGCAGGCCGCGACGATATAGACTTTGTTCATGATTATTCCATTACGTAGAGCGAGGAAAAATACTGCCGTGTCCCGGCTTCGCTGCCGGTAAAGCCCACATAGCCATCGGGATTGACCACCGCATAGTCATCGGGGCCGATCTGTAGCGCTTCGAGAAACGCCTCGTCCGCCTGTTCGAGGGGGCAGAATATAAACCAGCCGGCCTGCTTCAGGCGGGACACAGGAGGACAAGCGGCGCGGGCGGAAAAGATCACCACCTTACCGCTGGCGAAGACGTCATAGCTGTTGCGAAACATCGCCTGCGGCGAGGCAAAAACGTACCAGGGAACATGGTGCCCTGCCAGGCCGTCCGGGTGCTGCGCCTGCGTCGCGGTGAAGCCGGCGTACTGCAGCGGCAGCTGGTGACGATAGTAGTGACGGTTGCAAAACTCCGGAAAGTAGACCCCGTCGATATGATTTCTCGGCACCAGACCGGCAATCAGGCCGGTATCGCGATCGGTGGAGCGCATTACACCGCTCACCGCCGCGAAGCGCTGGGCGCGATAGGACGCCGGCAGTCGGTCAGTGGCCACGCCGTGCAGATAGAAAGCCAGCTTCCAGGCGAGGTTCACCGCATCCTGGACGCCGGTGTTCATCCCCTGCCCGCCAATGGGACTGAACAGGTGGAAGGCATCTCCCGCCAGCATAATATGATGCTGCAGATTGTCATCGGCGATGCGGTTATAGAAATTGGCGCTGGAAGACCAGGTGAGCGTCTGCGCCGGCGGCACCTGAGGGCAGTAGCGCGCCAGCGCGACGTTGATCTCCTGCAGGTCCGGCACCGGACGCGGCGTCGGCAGGCGCCCGGCTTTTTTAATCACGATCCTGACCTGATTGTCCGGCATGGGCAGGAAAATCAAAAAGCCCTGCTCATCAATATGGTAGGAGGTTCCCGGGAGCGCCGCCGCACGGTCGAATTGCACGTCCGCCATCACAAAATGCAGCGGATAGTCATGACCGCTAAAGCCGATCCCGGCCAGCTCGCGGACGGTGCTGGCCGCGCCGTCGGCGCCGATAATATAGTCATAAGCGGCGGAACAGGCCCGGCGGGCATCGTCGAGCAGGGAGACGTGATAGCGTTCCCCCTCCCGGCGCCAGGAGACCAGCTGGTGCCCACGTTTGACCTCCCGCCCGGCGTCGGCCAACGCCGTTTCGAGGATCTTCTCCGTCCGCGGCTGCGGGATACTGACATGGAAGGGGTAACAGGTGGCGAGTCGGCGGTTATCGATATGCAGAAATTTGCGGTTTTTATAGTAAGCGTAGACTGACTGAACCTGCTTTCCCTGGGCGATCAGTTCCCCGGCAAGGCCTAAGCCGTGGAAGGCTTTAATGGTCGCCGGACTGACGCTCAGCGCTTTGGACCAGGTGGTGCTGTGGGTATTTTTATCAATGATATCAAAATCAATTCCATACTTATTCAGATAGCAGCCAATGATTAACCCTACCGGGCCGGCGCCAACAATGAGTACTTTTTTCACGATCGAGCCTCTCTGTATGCCCCGTGCGGGGCATACGCGTGTTGCCTGGGTGTAGGGTGATTAGGGATAGATATCATCGGCCAGACGACGATCGCCGGCGACATTGCAGATATGCCAGTAGGGGTATGGTTTCTCTTTCTCGCTCACGCTGTTGAGGATCGCCGTCTCCTCGTCGCTCAGCGTCCAGTTCAGCGCCGCCAGGTTATCCTCCAGCTGGGCCAGTTTGGTCGCGCCGATCACCAGCGAAGCGATCCCCGGACGGGTACGCAGCCAGTTGAGCGCCACCTGCGCGACGCTGGCGTTGCGCTGGCGGGCAATCTCCTGCATCACCTCCAGGGTCTGCCAGGCCTGCTCGCGGTTGGCGATCGGCGCGGATTCGAACGGCGTGGCGTTCGCCAGGCGACTGCCCTCGGGAAACGCCTGATTGCGTGGGTATTTACCGGTGAGAAAGCCCCCGGCCAGCGGGCTCCAGACGGTGATGCCGACGTTCTGATCGACGCTGAGCGGGATAATCTCATGCTCCAGTTCACGCGCGGCGATATTGTAATAGCCCTGATAGACGCAGAATTTCTCCAGCCCAAGGCGCTCCGAGATCCCCAGCGCCTTCGCCAGCTGCCAGGCCGCGTAGTTGGAGACCCCGATATAGCGAATTTTCCCGGCGCGGATCAGCGTATCCAGCGTGCGCAGGGTATCCTCCAGCGCGGTGCGCGGATCGAACCCGTGAAGGTGATAGATATCGATATAATCGGTCTTCAGCCGCTGCAGGCTGGCCTCGACGGCATTGATGATATGGTAGCGCGACGCCCCCAGCGCGTTCGGGTTGGGGTCGGTTTGCCAGCGTCCTTTGGTGCCGATAATCACCTGCTGGCGTTTTCCCTTCAGCGCGTTGCCGAGCAGCTCTTCGCCCTGGCCATTCTTATAACAGTCCGCGGTATCAAAAAAGTTAATCCCGGCGTCCAGCGCTTTGTACACCAGATCGTAGGCCGTCTGCTCAGGCACCACGCCGAATTCCGACCAGTTGCGCCCCGGCGCGCCGAGAAAGGCCCCTTTCTCGCCAAACGTCATGGCGCCAAAACAGAGCTCCGAAACCGACAGCCCGGTGGAACCTAAATATCGATACTTCATGCTTGACTTCCTTTTAAAGGTGACAACGTCACACTAGCGATAACCCATCCGCTGGCGGTCAGGCAAGCACCGGCCAGGGGAATGTGCGAGAGAGAGACACCGGAGGCGAGCAGCAGCCCGCCAAACCAGGCGCCGCCGGCATTGCCGAGGTTAAAGGCGGCGATATTGCACGAAGAGACCATGCTTTTGCCGCTCTCACTGCTGTCCAGCGCCTGCATCTGCAGCGGCGGAATGGTGGAGAACATCGCCGCCCCCAGCAGAAACACCGCCGCGCAGGCGCCGGGCAGCGTCTGAATCGCCCACGGAAAAAGACACAGGACGACGCTCAGCAAGGCGAGAGTTAGCAGCAGCGCCCGGCGGACGCCGCCGTCGGTCAGTCGGCCGCCAAGATGATTCCCGGCGACCATCCCGACGCCGAACAGCATTAGCACCGGTGGAATAAGGTGGTCGCTCATCCCGGTGACGGTTTTCAGCATCGGCGCGATGTAGGTGAAGGCGGCGAAGACGCCGGAGAACCCGAGGGCGGTGATCAGCAGGCTGCGCAGCACAGCGGGATGACGGAGCACCTTCAGCTCATCGCGGATCCGGCTCTGGGCCGACGGCTGCGCCTGACGGCCAGGCACCAGGGCGATCACCGCCAGGGCGGAGAGAATGCCGATCAGCGTGACCATATAGAAGGTATAGCGCCAGCCAAGGTACTGCCCCACCCAGGCGCCGAGCGGCACGCCCAGAATATTGGCCAGGGTGGCGCCGAGAAACACGGCGGAGACCGCCGAAGCCCGTTTATCCACCGGCGCCAGCTCCGCGGCATAGACCGAGCTTATTCCGAAGAACGAAGCGTGAGCGAACGCAGTTATTACCCGGGCAATAATTAGCATAGTCATATTACCGGCGATCGCACAGCCTAAATTTCCAATGGAAAATAAGATCATTAAAAATAACAGCGCCGGTTTTTTGCGATAACGGCTTAATAGCGGCGTCAGCAGCGGCGCGCCAATCACCACCCCACAGGCATAAGCGGTAATAGACCAGGCGGCGAGCGTAATGGATATATGAAAGTCATGGGCCACATCGAGTAATAAACCCATAATCACAAATTCGGTGGTGCCAATACCAAATGAACCCACGGAAAGCGCATACACCGCCGCAGGCAATCCCGCCGGACGGGAAACAGCAATAGTCATAAGTTACCTTATCTCCCGCCAGACCGGCGGGAGGAGCGTATTCAGGAGATTATTTATCGATTAAATTAAAGTCGCCCTGGTTATAGCGTAATCCGGCGACGTTTTCGGGAGCGAAAATATGATCGATGGCGAGAATATCCTCAGGGGAGAGCATAATATCGGCTGCAGCGGCATTATCGCGCAGATTGTTCATTTTTCGCGCCCCGGGGATCGGCACGATATCTTCCCCTTTGCTCATCACCCAGGCGAGGGCCATCTGGGCCAGGGTGGCCTCGTAGCGGCTGGCGACCTGCTGCAGACGGTCGAGCAGTTGCTGGTTTTTGCGCATGGTTTCGGCCTGGAAGCGCGGCAGATTGCGACGAAAATCATCGGCTGCGAAGACGCCGGGGTCGGTGATCTGGCCCGTCAGGAAGCCGCGGCCCAGCGGACTGTAAGGGACAAAGCCCACGCCCAGTTCGCGGCAGGCCTTGAGGATGCCGCCCTCCGGCTCACGGGTCCATAGCGAGTATTCCGTCTGCACCGCAGCGATCGGATGCACCTTGCAGGCCCGGCGCAGCGTCTGGGCTGACACTTCCGACAGCCCGATATGGCGAATTTTACCCTCTTTGACCAGGTCGGCCATGGTGCCCACCACCTCTTCCACCGGCACCGCGGGATCGACGCGGTGCTGATAGAGCAGATCGATGGTCTCGATATTCAGCCGCTTCAGCGACCCTTCCACCGCCTCGCGAATATGTTCCGGACGGCTGTCGACGCCGGCCATCCGCTCCAGCCCCTGGCCGGTCGGCAGAATACGAAAGCCAAATTTGGTGGCAATCTGCACCTTATCGCGGATGCCTTTAATCGCTTTCCCAACAAGGACTTCATTGTCAAAAGGCCCATACACTTCGGCGGAATCCAGGAAGGTCACCCCCATGTCCACTGCGGCATGGATGGTATTAATCGCCTGCGACTCCTCAGCGCCGCCATAGGCGAAACTCATTCCCATACACCCGAGACCCAATGCGGAAACCTGGAACTTCTCTTTTCCGAGATAACGTGTTTTCACCTTATTTTCCTTACGTGCTGAATGTTATTAAATATATACTTCCCTTTTACATTGATAACAATTAATCTATTCCGAACGCGGTGTTAGCTGGAAATTAACAATGAAAACGTTGCCTGATTTGCAACAAATTGAAATATTAATACTCATAGTGAAACATGGCAGTTTTCGGCAAGCTGCCAGAGCATTAAATCTTTCACCGCCGGCCCTCACCAGCGCTATTAATCATCTGGAAGAAAAATTAGGCGTGCGCCTGCTCAATCGCTCGACGCGCAGTTTGTCTTTAACCGCGGTGGGTGAGGAATTTCTTAATAATATGACGCCGGTGGTGAATGATTATCGCCGGGTGGTCGACAGTCTGAATTATCACCGTCTGACCCCGGAAGGGGTGGTGAAAGTCAATTTACCGCGCATTGTTCTCGACCTTTTCTTTCAGCGCTATTTTATTGCTTTTAAAACCGCCTATCCTGACGTGACGCTGGAGTTGTATACCACCGATCGGAAAGTGAATATTATCGAGTCCGGTTTTGACGCTGGCATTCGCTATTCCCGGGACGTGCCCAAAGATATGATTGCCATCCCCTTTGGCGAGAAGCTGTCGCTGATCCCAGTGGCCAGCCCGGACTATCTCCACGAGGCCGGAGCGCCCGACACCCCGCAGTCGCTGGTCAATTTCCGCTGCATCAACCGCTGTTTTCCCAGCGGCGAAAAGTACCGGTGGGAATTTATCAGCCCCGACGGCGAGCCAGGCGAAGTCGCCGTCAAGGGCGATCTGGTCGTCGATTCCGATACGGCGATGATTCAGGCGGCGGAGAGCGGACTGGGGATCGCCTTTGTCTATCAGTCGCTGGTGTCCGCGCAACTGAACGCCGGCAGCCTGGTTCGCTTATTACCCAGCTACCGCTACCCGGCGGATCATTTCTGCGTCTACTATCCAAGTCGCAAACATATTCCCGCGCCCCTGCGCGCTTTTATCACTTGGGTGATGGCGCAGAATAAGAGTATCCTCCATGAGTAAATGGCCTGAGGGGGTATCCTCCTGTCGCCACAATAAACGCACACACCGTTAACCATTTTTTATCCTTTCCCTTGAATTCCGCCGGTTGTCAGACATAAACTCGTTAGAGCTCTAACGATTTTGGCAGACGACCTATGGACCATCGACAGCTTAGCTTCTCCCATCTTTTATATCTGACCGCCCATCACTGGCGGCTGGCGGTTAATCGTCGGCTGAAAAACCTCGGCCTCAGCCAGGCCAGCTGGGTGGCGGTCGCCGCCATCGCCCGCCACCACCAGCCGCTGTCGCAAAGCGAACTGGCGCAGGAGCTGGGAGTGGAGAGCCCAACCATTGTGCCGCTGATCAACCGCCTGGTGGCCCTCGGTCTGGTGGAGCGCGTCACCACCGACCGCGATAAACGCAAGCGGCTGCTGGTGGTCACCGACCAGGGGCAGGCCCTCTTCGAGCAGGTCAAAACGGTGGCGGACGATCTGCGTGAAGAGATCCTGACGGCGATCACGCCGCAGGAGCGGGAACAAACTCAGCGGGTGCTGGAAAAGCTGTTGCGCGAAGTGGAGAAGAAATAATGCCCCGTCGCCAGAGTAACCCCTACGTCCCTCATGACTGGGCGCCGCATGAAAAACCGGCCCTGCTCGGCTCGCCATCGACGCCGCTGCACAGCCCGGCGAAGCGCCTGGCCTACGGGGTGGTCGGACTGCTGGTGTGCCTCACCGGCGCGCTGGGCAACGCGGTGGTCACCGCCAATCTGCAGCTGCTGCAGGGCACCTTCGCCGCCTGGTCGACGGAGATCGCCTGGCTGCCGGCGGTGTATGTCATGACCAACGTCTCCATTAACCTGCTGCTGGTGAAATTTCGTCAGCAGTTCGGGCTGCGCGCCTTTACCGAAGGCTTTCTGGTGCTCTATGTGCTGGTCACCTTCTTCCACCTGTTCGTCAACGATCTCAGCTCGGCGCTGATGGTCCGCGCCGCCCACGGCATGGTGGCCGCGGCGCTCAGCTCGCTGGGGATCTACTATCAGGTGCAGGCCTGGCCCGCACGCCACCGCCTGAAAGGGCTGACTATCGGTATCACCGGCTCGTCGCTGGCCATTCCGCTGGCGCGCCTCTTTTCCAGCGAGCTGCTGCAGATCGATGAATGGCGCGGGCTCTACTTCTTTGAGCTGGGGCTGGCGCTGGTGTCGCTGGCCTGCGTCATCGCCCTGAAGCTGCCGCCGAGCGATCGTAAAAAGGTGTTCGAGAAGAAGGATTTTATTACCTTCTTCCTGCTGGCCCCCGGCATGGCGCTGGTCTGCGCGGTGCTCTCGCTGGGGCGGCTCGAGTGGTGGTTCGAAGCGCCGTGGATCGGCTGGTCGCTGGCCGCGGCGGTGGTGCTGATCGTCGCCGCCATCGCCTTTGAGCATAACCGCAGCAATCCTCTGCTCAATACCAAATGGCTCTCCAGCGGCAGTATCCTGCGCCTGGGTCTGATTATGCTGCTGATCCGCATCGTGCTGGCGGAGCAGAATACCGGGGTGATCGGCTGGCTGCAGTACGTTGGCCTGCAAAACGAACAGATGACCAACCTTGCGTGGTCAATTTTCGCCGGCATTCTGTGCGGGATCATCGCCAGCTGCCTGACGCTTAACCCGCAGAAGCTCTACTGGCCGACCGCCACCGCCCTGGCGCTGATCATGGTGGCCTCGCTGCTCGACAGCCAGTCCAACGCCCTCACCCGTCCGGAACAGCTGATGTTCAGCCAGTTTTTGCTTGGCTTCGGCAGCGCCTTCTTTCTGGCGCCGGCGATGCTCGCCGGTATTGGCGGGGTGTTCGCCGATCCGCGCAACCTGGTCAGCTTCTCGGTGCTGTTCGGCATGAGCCAGAACATCGGCGGTCTGCTGGGGTCGGCGATACTCGGCACCTTCCAGACCTGGCGGGAGAAATTTCACTCCAGCCAGCTGGCGGACCAGATCACCACGCTCAACCCGCCGATCGTCGAGCGGCTGCAGCAGTACAGCCAGATGTACCAGAGCCAGATCGGCGACAGCACGCTGCTTAACGTTCAGGCCACCACCCTGCTGCAAAACGCCGCGACGCTGCAGGCCAATATTCTCGCCTGGAATGACACCTATCTGCTGACGGCGGCGATCTCCGCCGGGACGTTAGTGTGGGTTTTCTGGCGCTTAATTCGCTTACGACTGACCGCCCGTATCGCCTTAAAACGCGCCACCGGCAGCAAATAATTATCATCATTTCATCTCTGGAGTCGTTATGAGTCAGCAGGATGCGGCCAAACAACAGGCCAACACCCGGAACAACATTCGCGTGGTTTCCATTTTTACCGCCGCGGCGATAGGCCTCGTCGGCGTACTGGTGATCCTCTATGCCTGGCAACTGCCGCCGTTCACCCGTCATAGCCAGTTTACCGACAACGCCTACGTGCGCGGGCAGACCACCTTTATCAGTCCGCAGGTCAACGGCTACATCACTGCCGTCAACGTCAAGGATTTCGCCATCGTTCAGCCGGGCGAGGTGCTGTTCCAGATAGACGATCGCATCTATAAGCAGCGGGTGCACCAGGCCCAGGCCACCCTGGCGATGAAGGAGGCGGCGCTGCGCAACAACCTGCAGCAGCGCAAAAGCGCCGAGGCGACGATCGCCAAAAATGAAGCCGCGCTGCAGAACGCCCGCGCGCAGAATCTGAAAATCCAGGCTGATTTAAAACGGGTGCAGGAGCTGACCGCCGATGGATCGCTGTCGATCCGCGAGCGGGATTCCGCCCGCGCCAGCGCCGCCCAGGGGGCAGCGGATATTGAACAGGCGAAAGCGGCGCTGGAGATGTCGCGCCAGGACCGCGAATCGACCATCGTCAATCGCGATTCACTGGAGGCCGACGTGGCCAGCGCCAAAGCCGCCCTCGAGCTGGCGCAGATTGACCTGCAGAATACGCAGATCATCGCCCCCACCGGCGGCCAGCTGGGGCAGATTTCGGTGCGTCTTGGCGCTTACGTCAGCGCCGGAACCCATCTGACTTCGCTGGTGCCGCCGCAGCACTGGGTGATCGCCAACCTGAAAGAGACCCAGCTGGCCGATGTGCGTATCGGCCAGCCGGTTACCTTCACCGTTGACGCGCTCAACGGCGAGACCTTCCACGGCAAGGTGCAGAGTATCTCCCCGGCGACCGGGGTGGAGTTCAGCGCCATTTCGCCGGACAACGCCACCGGCAACTTCGTCAAGATCGCCCAGCGCATCCCGGTACGCATCACGGTTAACGAGGGGCAACGCAACAGCGAGCGCCTGCGCCCCGGCATGTCGGTGCAGGTGACCATTGATACCCGCGCGGAGAAGCAGCCATGATCCGCCCGGTCACCCTTGCCATCGTCCTGGCGCTGGTCGGCTGTCAGTCCGCCGATGTGCAGCGCGCCCAGCCGACGCTCGCCATCCCTGCCGCCTGGCGGGCCGACGTTGGCCCTGCCAGCCCGGTGGAAGGCGTATGGTGGCGCAATTTTCATGACAGCGCGCTGAATCAGTATGTCGACCGGGCGCTGCGCTATAACAGCGATGTGCTGATCGCCCGCGAGCGGGTGAATGAGTATCAGGCGCGGGCGTATGCCGCCGACAGCACTCTTTTCCCCTCGCTGGATGCCAGCCTGACCGGCACCCGCGCCCGCGCGCAGTCCGCCGCCACCGGCCTGCCGATCCACAGTACGGTGTATAAAGGCGGCCTGACCGCCAGCTATGATGTCGATATCTGGGGCGCGAACCGCAGCGCGGCCAGCGCCGCCGGGGCCAGCCTCGAGGCGCAGAAAGCCGCTGCCGACGCGGCCAATTTGAGCGTCGCCGCCTCGGTGGCCGTGGGCTACGTGACGCTGCTGTCGCTGGATGAGCAACTGCGGGTCACGCAGCAGACGCTCCAGGCGCGGGAAGACGCCTGGCGCCTGGCCAAACGTCAGTATGAAACCGGGTATACCTCGCGCCTTGAGCTGATGCAGGCGGATTCGGAGCTGCGCTCCACGCGGGCGCAGATCCCGCCGCTGCAGCACCAGATTGCGCAGCAGGAAAACGCCCTCAGCGTGCTGCTGGGGGATAACCCCGGCGCGATAAAACGCGGCGAATTCGCCGGGCTCACCCCGCTGCGTCTGCCCTCGCAGCTGCCGTCCACCTTGCTCAACCGCCGCCCGGATATCGTACAGGCCCAGCGTCAGCTGGTCGCCGCCGATGCCACCCTGGCCTCGTCCCAGGCGCAGCTGCTGCCGTCTATCAACCTGACCGCCACCGGCAGCCTGCAGGATCGGACGCTGCCGGATCTGCTGGACAACCCGCTGCGACTCTGGAGCATTGGCGGTAGCATCCTGGCGCCGCTGCTTAACCGCCAGGCGTTAAATGCCCAGGTGGATGTCTCGATGGCCCAGCGCAACCAGGCGCTGTACAGCTATGAGAAAACGGTGCGCGGCGCGTTTAAAGAGGTCAATGACAGCCTGGACGCCATTAGCCGCTACGGCGAACAGCTGACCGAACTGCAGGGGCAGGAGGCGGTGGCGGAAGAAACATTGCGCATTGCGCAGAACCGCTACCGTAACGGCTACTCTTCGTATCTGGATGTGCTTGATGCCCAGCGAACGCTGTTCTCCACCCAGCTTAGCGTGGTACAGGTGAAGAATAACCTGCTGCTGGCGCAGATCGATCTATACCGGGCGCTGGGAGGCGGCTGGTCTGACTCATCAGGGAGCTAAATGGGGAAGCGTCATATGCAACAACAGTGGTCTGCAGTAGACAATTATTTGATTGAGGCCTTAATTCCCAGCGATCCTATGCTCGATCGGGTACTGGAAAACAACCATCGTGCCGGGCTCCCGGCACACGATGTCGCCGCCAATCAGGGTCAGTTTCTCGCCCTGCTGGTACGGCTTACCCAGGCTAAGCGGATCCTGGAGATCGGCACCCTCGGCGGCTATAGCACCATCTGGATGGCGCGCGAGCTTCCTGCCGACGGCCAACTCCTCACCCTGGAGGCCGACGCGCATCATGCCCGCGTGGCGCGGGAGAATCTGCAACTGGCGGGTGTTGACCAGCGGGTCACGCTGCGGGAGGGGCCCGCGCTACAGTCCCTGGAGGCGCTTGGCGAATGTCCCGCTTTCGACCTGATCTTCATCGATGCCGATAAGCCGAATAATCCCCATTATCTGCGCTGGGCGCTACGTTATTCCCGCCCGGGAACCTTAATTATTGGCGATAACGTGGTACGCGACGGCGAAGTGGTCAACCCACAGAGCGCCGACGAGCGCGTTCAGGGCGTGCGTCAGTTCATTGAGATGATGGGCGCCGAGCCACGGTTGACGGCAACGGCGCTGCAAACCGTGGGCACGAAAGGCTGGGACGGCTTTACCCTGGCGTGGGTCAACGCTTAAGCGTGGACGCCTGGCCCGGCGCCCCGGTAAGCGCAGCGCCACCGGGGACAACCGGCCAGGTTACGGCGTAATCTGCTCCATCGCCTGCAGCACGCGTTTGTCCGAGATAGGGTACGGGGTCCCCAGCTGCTGGGCGAAGAAGCTCACCCGCAGCTCCTCGATCATCCAGCGGATCTCCCGGACATCGTCGTCCTCACGGCGGTTCGGCGGCAGCTTATTCAGCCACTGCTGCCACGCCTGCTGCACGCTCTCGATTTTCAGCATCTGCGCGCGGTCGCGGTGCGGATCGATAGCCATCTTCTCCAGACGCTTTTCAATCGCCTGCAGATAGCGCAGCGTATCGCCAAGACGACGGAAGCCGTTGCCGGTGACAAAGCCGCGGTAAACCAGCCCCGCCATCTGCGCTTTGATGTCCGACAGCCCCAGCGCCATGGTCATATCCACCCGGCCTTTCAGCCGTTTGTTGATATTGAACACCGCGGTGAGGATCTGCTCGACCTGTTTGGCGATCTCCACGACCGTCTCGTTGAGCTCGGCGCGAACTTTATCATGCAGCTGGCTAAAGCCCTCTTCCGTCCACACCGGCCCGCCCGCCTCGTCGATAAGCTTATCAACGCCGCAGGAGATGCAGTCGTCAATCAGATCCAGCACTTTGCCGTACGGGTTAAAATAGAGCCCGAGCTTGGCTTTGTTCGGCAGCTTCTCGTGCAGATACTTAATCGGCGACGGAATGTTAAGCAGCAGCAGGCGACGCAGACCGCGCCACATGGCCTGCTGCTGTTCCTGTGGATTATCAAACAGCTTGATGGCCACGCTGTCGCGCTCGTCCACCAGCGCCGGCCAGGCTTTTACCTTATAGTTGCCGCGCTTCTGTTCGTAACTCTCCGCCAGGGTGCCAAAGCTCCAGATATGCAGCCCGCTCTGCTCGATGCCGTCATCAGCGACCGCCGACAGCGTCTCCTGAACTTTGCCCTTCAGCGCCTCTTTCAGCGCCTGCAGCGAGCGCCCTTCCTGCAGCTTCTTGTTTTTATCGTCCACCACCCGGAAAGTGATTTTCAGGTGATCGGGCACCTGATCCCACTGCCAGGCTTCGCGGTCGATGGTCACGCCGGTCATCCGCCGCAGTTCGCGCTCGAGGGAGTCGAGCAGCGGCAGCTCCAGCGGCGTCGCCCGGCCAAGAAACGCTTCAGCATAGTTGGGCGCCGGGACGAAATTGCGCCGCACCGGCTTCGGCAGCGATTTTATCAGGGCGATAATCAGCTCCCGGCGCAGACCGGGGATCTGCCATTCAAACCCGGCCTCCTCCACCTGATTAAGCAGCGGCAGCGGAATATGCACCGTCACGCCGTCGGCGTCGGCGCCCGGCTCGAACTGATAGGTCAGACGCAGCTTCAGATTGCCCTGGTGCCAGAAGTTCGGATAGTCCAGTTTGCTGACCTGCTCCGCCCCTTCCTTAATCAGCATGCTCTTCTCAAAGTTGAGCAGATCCGGGGTGTCGCGGCTGGCCTGCTTCCACCAGGCGTCAAAATGCCGGGCGGAGATGACGTCGTGACTGATGCGCTGGTCGTAGAATTCGAACAGGGTCTCGTCATCCACCAGAATGTCGCGGCGGCGCGACTTATGCTCCAGCTCTTCGATTTCCGCCCGCAGCTTCAGGTTCTCCCGGAAGAAGGCGTGGCGCGTTTGCCAGTCACCCTCCACCAGCGCGTGGCGGATAAACAGCTCGCGGCACAGCGCCGGGTCGATCTGGCTGTAGTTGACCTTACGCGCGCCAACGATCGGCAGGCCATAGACGGTGACCTTTTCCGTCGCCATCACCGCGCCCTGCGCCCGCTCCCAGTGCGGCTCACTGTATGAGCGTTTGATCAGGTGCTGCGCGACCGGCTCCACCCACTCCGGCTCAATGCGGGCGGCAATGCGGCCCCACAGGCGGCTGGTTTCCACCAGTTCCGCCACCATCGTCCACTTCGGCGGCTTTTTAAACAGACCGGACCCCGGGAAGATGGAGAAGCGGGCGTTCCGCGCGCCGGTAAACTCCTGTTTATCGGCATCCTTCATGCCGATGTGCGACAGCAGACCGGTCAGCAGCGCAGTATGGATCTCGCGGTATTCCGCCGGTTCGCTGTTGATCGGCAGGCCAAGCTCTTTCACCACCTGACGCAGCTGGGTGTAGATATCCTGCCACTCGCGCACGCGCAAATAGTTCAGAAAATCGACCCGGCACTGGCGGCGGAACTGATTCGACGACAGCGCCTTCTGCTGCTCGCCGAGGTAGTTCCACAGATTGACGAAGGCGAGGAAATCAGACTCTTTATCGTGAAAGCGGCGGTGCTTTTCGTCGGAGGCCTGCTGCTTATCCATCGGCCGCTCGCGCGGATCCTGAATCGACAGCGCGGAGGTGATGATCATCGCTTCCCGCACGCAGCCGTGCTTCTGCGCCTCCAGCACCATCCGCGCCAGGCGCGGGTCCACCGGCAGCTGGCTGAGCTGGCGGCCCATCGGCGTTAGCTTATAGGCGGTGGCCTGCTCATCGGTGGTGATCGCGCCCAGCTCTTCCAGCAGGCGCACGCCGTCCTGAATGTTGCGCTTATCTGGCGCTTCAACGAACGGGAAGGCGGCGATATCGCCTAAGCCCAGGGCGGTCATCTGCAGGATGACCGACGCCAGGTTGGTGCGCAGAATTTCCGGGTCGGTAAATTCCGGGCGCGACAGGAAATCGTCTTCTGAATAAAGACGAATACAGATCCCTTCCGAGACGCGGCCGCAGCGGCCTTTACGCTGGTTGGCGGAGGCCTGGGAAACCGGCTCGATCGGCAGGCGCTGCACCTTGGTGCGGTAGCTGTAGCGGCTGATACGCGCGGTACCGGGATCGATAACGTACTTGATGCCCGGCACGGTCAGCGAGGTTTCCGCCACGTTGGTCGCCAGCACGATGCGCCGTCCGCTGTGCGGCTGGAAGACGCGGTTCTGCTCGCTGTTGGACAAGCGAGCGTACAGCGGCAGCACTTCGGTATGGCGCAGATCCAGCTTATTCAGCGCATCGGCGGTATCGCGAATCTCCCGCTCGCCGCTCATAAAGATCAGAATATCCCCTGGCCCTTCGCGCCCCAGCTCGTCGACGGCATCAAAGATCGCCTGCAGCTGATCGCGCTCGGTATCGTCCGCCTCTTCCACTATCGGCCGGTAGCGCACTTCCACCGGGTAAGTCCGCCCGGAGACTTCGATAATCGGCGCATTATTGAAATGCTTTGAGAAACGTTCCGGGTCGATGGTCGCCGAGGTGATGATGATTTTCAGGTCAGGACGGCGCGGCAGCAGCTCTTTCAGATAGCCGAGCAGGAAGTCGATGTTCAGGCTGCGCTCGTGCGCTTCATCGATAATGATGGTGTCATACTGCATCAGCAGGCGATCCTGCTGGATCTCCGCCAGCAGAATACCGTCGGTCATCAGCTTGACCATGGTGTTGTCGCTGACGTGATCGCTAAAGCGGACCTTATAGCCGATACAACCGCCCGGCTCCGTTTGTAGCTCCTCGGCGATACGGTTGGCGACGGTTCGCGCGGCCAGACGACGCGGCTGGGTATGGCCGATCAGCCCTTTCAGCCCGCGGCCCAGCTCCATGCAGATTTTTGGCAGCTGGGTGGTTTTACCCGAACCGGTCTCCCCGGCGACAATCACCACCTGGTGATCGCGTACCGCCTCGAGAATTTCTTGTTTTTTCTGGCTAACCGGCAGGTTTTCCGGATAGGTGATGGCCGGGCGCGCCGCTTCGCGCAGCAGGACTTTACCGGCTGCCTGGCTTATCTCCTGCGCCATCTCCTGGAGGATGGCCTGTTGCGATTCAGGATTTTTAACCTTCTTCACGCCGTGCAGACGGCGGGCAAAGCGCGTTTTGTCGCGCAGCATCAGGCCGTCGAGCTGTTGATAAAGCTGGGGGAAGGTGATTTTTTGTTGTTCTGTCATAGCGTTATCGGGCAGAGCTCTGCCGGGAAAATCTCTTTTGAAGTATTGCCTTAGAGTACCACATCTGTGTCATCCGTGCCTTGTTCAAAAAATCTGAACATAGGATTCGATATATTGCGCTATCTCTGTGGCGCGATTGTGAATACAGTGTCATCAAGCACCAGGGCACTGACCCGTCAATCACATTAAAAAAGGAAACACCCATGAGCAAAGTATTAGTTCTGAAATCCAGTATTCTGGCAGGGTACTCACAATCTGGTCAGCTTTCCGACTATTTTGTTGAACAATGGCAGGAAAAACACCCGGGCGACGAGATCACCGTGCGTGACCTGGCCGCTAATCCGATCCCGGTTCTGGATGGTGAACTGGTTGGCGCCCTGCGTCCGAGCGACGCGCCGCTGACGCCGCGTCAGCAGGAAGCGCTGGCCCTTTCCGACGAGCTGATCGCCGAACTGAAAGGCAATGATGTGATTGTTATCGCTGCGCCGATGTACAACTTCAACATTCCGACGCAGTTGAAAAACTATTTTGACCTGGTGGCTCGCGCCGGCGTGACCTTCCGCTACACCGAAAAAGGGCCGGAAGGTCTGGTGACCGGTAAACGCGCGGTCGTCGTGACCAGCCGCGGCGGTATCCATAAAGATACCCCGACCGACCTGGTCACCCCGTACCTGTCCACCTTCCTCGGCTTTATCGGCATCACCGACGTGAACTTCGTGTTCGCCGAAGGTATCGCTTACGGCCCGGAAGTCGCGGCCAAAGCGCAGTCTGACGCGAAAGCGGCCATCGACAGCGTGGTTGCAGCCTAATATTTCCACTCCCGCCGCCCGGTGGGAGTGTTTTTTCCCCCTCGCCCATCGCCCTTTTACGAGCCGCCTCGTAAATTCACACATCATTCCAACGCCTTAAGCCACCAGTCTGTACCATGGCTGTCGCCGCGCGAATCTGGCTCACTCCCGGTCGCTGACGGCAACCGTTGTCATGGTCAAAAACAGGAGTGCGTACTATGTACACTCGATGGTGTACATGGTACCTTAGCAAGGAGCGTTTTCGTGTGTCATGCCATTGAATTTATCGAAACGTCGCTATTTACCCGCCAGATAAAACAGCTGGCCAGCGATGAAGATCTGAGGGCACTGCAGAGGCAACTCATAGGCAATCCGGATTTCGGCGATCTTATCCAGGATACCGGCGGGTTACGGAAAATAAGAATGGCGACAGGCTCACAGGGAAAAAGCGGCGGCGTGCGGGTGATTTATTTTCTGGCAACCCGCGAGATTATCTATCTCGTCTTAGCCTACCCGAAGCACACCAAAGAGAGCCTGAGCGCAGCGGAAAAAAACGAACTCAGGAAACTGACCCGGCGACTAAAAAATGAGGTTTGAAATGGGTTACTTCGACGAGCTTAAAGCGTCCCTGGAAGAGGCTGTTGAGATCAAAGACGGCTACAAGGCCCCAGCCCGAGCGACGCGTTATGAAGTTGCTGATGTGAAAGCCATCCGCACGCAGCTTAATGTTTCGCAGGCGGAAATGGCAAAAGCGCTGGGTACCAGCGTGGATACTATCAAAAGTTGGGAGTCCAGGCGGCGCAACCCGACAGGCCTGGCAGCAAAAGTACTGGCGGTTATCCAGGCCAACCCGGCGTTCTTTCGCGAACTGGCTGAGCACTAATCCACTGAGCCCCTCCGGGTTGCCCTGGAAAGTTAGCGCTGCGTTTTTGGCCGCAGGTTTTCATCAAACTCCAGCCGCTTACGCCCCTCTTCCACTTCCCGTAATGGCTCAACCTGATGCAGCGTCTGCTTACAGCGTTCCACCAGCACCTGGTATTCACGGGTGCCATGCTTTTTCCACGCCAGCTCCTGTTCGCTCAGGACGCGAATCGCTTTTGCCGGGCTGCCGATGATCAGATGGTTAGCGGGCATCTCGGCGTTGGCTTTGACAAAGGCCGAGGCGCCGACAATGCTGTTTTCGCCGATGGTCGCCCCGTCGATAATCACCGCGCTCATCCCCACCAGCGCGTTGCGGCCAATCACGCAGCCGTGCAGAATAGCGCCGTGGCCGATATGTCCGTCCTCTTCCACCACCGTATCCTGGCCGGGGAAGCCGTGCATCACGCAGTTGTCCTGAATATTGGCCCCGTCTTTGACCACGATGCGGCCAAAATCGCCGCGCAGGCTGGCGTTGGGCCCAACATAGACCCCTTTGCCGAGGATCACGTCGCCAATCAACACCGCGGTCGGGTGGACGTAACTCTCCTCCGGCACCACCGGGGTCAGTCCATCAATCTGATAAATCGGCATGCAACCTCCTTATGCGCCCGGCAAACCGCCAAAGCGCTGATAATAGAGCGGGCCCGGCGCGGGAAGCTCGCCGACCGAGCTTTCACCTTTCTCGCTGACGAACGCCAGCGCGCCGGGACTCACCCGTTGGTAAATATTGATACACAGCTGGCGGGCGGTTTGCCCCGCCCAGTGCGCCGGCAGCAGCTCTTCCGGCAGCAGCGGATCTTTGAGCACCACCCGGCGATAGAAATGAATCAGCAGGAGCTGGATCTGAAAGCTGCGTTCCGGCGTTAACTCCGCGGGGTCGCAGTCGCGCAGCAGCGGTAGTAACGGCCGGAATAACGAGATAAAGGCCTCATACATCTCGTTTTGTTCGGTGAGATGCCAGCACTCCTCCACCCGGCTGCGCAGCGCCGCCCGGGAGAGCGCCAGCGGCGAGTGGGCTTCAAAACAGATGACGTTTTCGGCGACCCCCGCTTCATGGAGCAGCGACTGGACATCCGCCAGCTTTTGCGACGGCGAGGCTAACAGGCTCGGCGCCAGCGCGCCAAACCCCTGCCACAGCAGCTGCTTTTTGACGTCGGCCAGCACATTTTTCTCCAGGCCTTCCGAAAGCAGCAGCAGCCAGGTGCCGTCCCATTCCGGAGCGTTCGCGCGATAAATTTTATGTTCCGCGCGTCGGGTCAGGCGCAGCCCTTTGTCGCTCAGACGATAGAAGCTGCGGCGGCCGATACGGACGACATCGAGCCACTCCTCTTTATTGAGGCGAAACAGCGCGGTGCGGACGAAACGCTCGCCGAAGCCTAATCCTTCCAGCAGCGCCGCGACGCTGCCCAGCCACACTTCCCCACCGCGTTGTAATAAGGCGTCGCCATACAGCGAGGCGATTAATGACGTGCCGCTGATCGGCGTCGCCGTCACCGCTTGTTGAATAAAGGCGTCGAGTTTACTCATCTGATTCATTCTGTTGTTATATTTTTCCTTTATGAATCATAGCACAGGAAATTCCCGGCCTACGGCGTAAAGGCCTCAGCCGGGTTATCTGGGAGAGAATTAACCGCTGACCACCGCTTTACGCAGGTCGAATACGCGACAGGCTTTGCCTTCAGAGCGCGGAATGCTGCCGCAGTTGACGATGGTGATATCGGTGGAGATCCCGACCATCGACTTAATGCGGTGGCGCAGCTGGTGACAAATCTGGCAGCGCTGCTCGTGACTCAGGGCCAGCCCGCTCTCTTTCAGCTCCACGCGCACCGCCAGCGAATCGAGATGGCCGCGGCGATTCACCTCCAGCTGGTAGTGCGGCGCCAGGTGTTCAAACTTAAGGATCTCTTCTTCCAGCTGCGACGGGAAGACGTTAACCCCGCGGATGATCAGCATATCGTCGCTGCGTCCGCTGATGCGGTCCATACGGCGCATGGTGCGCGCGGTGCCCGGCAGCAGGCGCGTCAGATCGCGGGTACGATAGCGGATCACCGGCAGCGCCTCTTTGGTCAGCGTGGTGAACAGCAGTTCGCCGTGTTCGCCATCGGCCAGCGGCGTGCCGTCGTCCGGGTTAACGATTTCCGGGAAGAAGTGGTCTTCCCAGATGGTCGGGCCGTCAACGGTTTCCAGACACTCCATCGCCACCCCCGGGCCCATCACCTCTGACAGACCGTAAATATCCAGGGCGGTGATCCCCAGCCGGCGCTCGATCTCCGCGCGCATCGCCAGGGTCCACGGCTCGGCGCCAAAGACGCCGACGCGTAATGAACAGCCGCGGGCATCGCCGGCCATCTGGCGCTCCAGCTCTTCAATCAGATTCAGACAGTATGAGGGCGTCACCATGATCATATCCGGCTGGAAATCGCGGATCAGCTGCGCCTGTTTTTCGGTCTGTCCGCCGGACATCGGGATCACCGTCGCGCCTAAGCGTTCCGCGCCGTAGTGCGCGCCAAGGCCGCCGGTAAACAGGCCGTAGCCGTAGGCGACGTGAATTTTATCTTTCGCCGTGCCGCCGGCGGCGCGCAGCGAACGAGCGACGATATTGGCCCAGTTATCAATATCGTTTTGCGTATAACCCACCACCGTCGGTTTGCCGGTGGTGCCAGATGAGGCATGAATGCGCACCACCTGCTCCATCGGCACCGCGAAGGTATCGAAGGGATAGTTGTCGCGCAGATCCTGTTTGGTGGTGCACGGGAATTTGGTCAGGTCGCTCAGTTCGCGGAAGTCGTCAGGGTGCACGCCTGCGGCGTCGAATTTACGACGATACATTGGCACATTGTTATACGCATGATTCAGCGTCCACTTCAGACGCTGGGTTTGCAGGGCCTGCAGCTCATCACGCGAGGCGGTTTCAATCGGATCTAATTTTGTAGTAGTTATCATTGTAGGGTACTCGCAGGTAAATTAGCTCACACTCGCTCGAGGATCATGGCGATGCCCTGACCCACGCCAATACACATCGTACACAACGCATAGCGCCCGCCGCGGCGCTGCAGCTCAAGGCTGGCGGTCAGCGCCAGACGCACGCCGCTCATGCCCAGCGGATGGCCTAAAGCGATGGCGCCGCCGTTGGGATTCACATGCGCCGCATCGTCCGGCACGCCGAGCTGTCTGAGCACCCCCAGCGCCTGGGCGGCGAAGGCCTCATTCAGCTCAATCAGATCCATATCGTTAATATTGAGCCCCGCCCGCTCCAGCACTTTACGCACCGCCGGTACCGGCCCCAGTCCCATCAGGCGCGGCTCGACGCCCGCCGTCGCCATCGCCACGATCCGCGCCCGCGGCGTGAGCCCCTGGCTAGCGGCCTGCTGTTCGCTGGCGATGATCAGCGCCGCGGCGCCGTCGTTGACGCCGGAAGCATTGCCCGCGGTAATGACGCCGCCTTGACGGAACGGCGCTTTCAGTTGCGCCAGCTGCTCAAGCGTGGTTTCCGGTCGCGGATGCTCGTCCTCGCGCACGTCGCTAAGCGCCCCTTTACGGCCGACAACCTGCACCGGCACGATCTCCTGCGCCAGAATGCCGTCGCGCTGGGCCTGCGCCGTGCGCTGCTGGCTGCGCCAGGCGAAAGCATCCTGATCGGCGCGGCTGATATTTAACAATTCGGCTACATTCTCGGCGGTTTCCGGCATGCTGTCAGTTCCGAAGTGTTGCGCCATGAGCGGGTTCACAAAACGCCAGCCAATGGTGGTGTCGAACAGCTCCGCCTGACGCTGATACGGCGCGCTGGCCTTCCCCATCACAAACGGCGCGCGCGACATCGACTCCACGCCGCCGGCGATCAGCAGATCGGCATCGCCGGCTTTGATCGCCCGGGCGGCAAAACCGACGGCGTCCAGCCCGGAGCCGCACAGGCGGTTGAGGGTGGTACCCGGCACGGTGTGCGGGTAGCCGGCCAGCAGCGTCGCCATATGCGCCACATTACGGTTATCTTCGCCCGCCTGATTCGCGCAGCCGTAAATCACATCATCGATCGCGGTCGGGTCAAGCCGGGGGTTGCGGCTCAGCAGCGCACGCAGCGGGATCGCCGCCAGGTCGTCGGCGCGCACGCTGGCCAGCGCGCCGCCGTAGCGGCCAATCGGCGTGCGGATCCCGTCACAAATAAAGGCCTCGCGCATTACACTTCTCCTGTGATTGTGCCGCCGATGCGGTGCGATTTGCCGCGAAACAGGGCCACAATTTTTTGCTGTTGATTAACAATTTCAATGTCGTAGACCCCGGTCAGCTTGCCCTGCTGTTTGACTCTGGCGGTGGCGACCAGCCGGTCGCCGGCAAACGCCGGGCGGAGAAAATCAATGCTGGCCGCCGAAGCCACCGCCGCCAGCCCCTGGCTGTTACAGGCGTAGGCGAAAGCGGTATCGGCAAGGGTAAATAGCTGACCGCCGTGGCAGGTTTGATGGCCGTTAAGCATGTCCGGCGAGACGGTCATGGTCATCTGCGCAAAACCGTCGTCCATTTCGATGAGTTCGATCCCCATCGTTCTGGCGCAGGTATCTTTTTCATACATCGCGCGCGCGTTGCGCCAGGCGTCATTGCTCATGGTGCTTCTCCATCAGCGCCTTCTGGCGCAACAGGGAGCCGGGGCGATAGCGCTCCTCGCCATAATGGTGGTGCAGGTTCTCCAGCAGGCGCAGCACGCGGCGCCAGCCGAGGCTGTCCCCCCACGCCAGCGGGCCCTGCGGGTAGTTGACGCCCAGACGCATGGCGGTATCGATATCCTGTGCGCTGGCCACCCCTTTCTGTAGTGCATCCAGCGCTTCGTTAATCAGCATCGCCACCGTGCGCCACACCAGCAGGCCGGGATAATCGGCAATACGCAGCACGTTCTTGCCCTGCTGCTGGAAGTAGTGCACCGCTTTGTCCGTCGCCGCCGGCGCGTTGGTCGCCGCTGCGGCCAGCACCACCGTATCGCTGGCGCACAGGTCATACACCACTACCGGACGGCGATGCTTAACGCTCAGCGCCAGGGCAGTCTCGCCTTCGGTCTCCAGCAACAGCAGCTCGTCCAGCTCGGTGACGCTGTCACTTATAGTGATCACGGATTGGGCGCCATGGGCAACCGGCGGCAGCGCCGCCGCCGTCCTGACTTCCGCAGGCCAGCGATAGACGCCATGGCCGCTCTTTTTGCCCAGCCGCCCGGCCAGCGCCAGCTCTTGCTGGAGTAGCGATGGCAGGTAGCGGCGGTCCTGCCAGAAAGCGTTAAATACCGAGCAGGTCACGGCGAAGTTGACGTCCTGGCCAATCAGGTCCGTCAGCGCCAGGGGCCCCATCGGGAAACCGCCGCCGTCACGCAAAGCGGCATCGATAACCTCCGGGGCGGCCACCTGCTCCTCCAGCGCCCGCCAGGCTTCGGCGTAGAATGGACGCGCCACGCGATTAACGATAAAGCCGGGCGTCGAGCGGCAGCGCACCGGCCGCTTCCCCCAGCCGCCCACGCACTGGCACAGCTGCTCCACCACTTCCGCAGACGTCGCCAGGCCGCTGACGACCTCCACCAGCTTCATGACCGGCGCCGGATTAAAGAAGTGCAGCCCGGCGACGCGTTCGGGATGCTTCACTCCGGCGGCGATGGCGGTAATCGAAATCGACGAGGTGTTGCTGGTGAGCAACGTTGACGGCGCGCAGATCGCCGCCAGCTGCGCGAACAGCGCCGTTTTTACCTCCAGGCGTTCAGAGGCCGCTTCGATCACTAAATCTGCGTCGGCCAGCGCGGCTAAATCGTGGGCCGGATGCAGGCGTGCCAGCAGCGAGTCGGCCTGCTCTGACGCCAGTTTGCCGCGCTCGACCCGTGAGGCGAGCCGCCTGGCAATACCCTCTATCGCCCGGGCGATGGCCTGATGATCGATGTCGTAAATCAGCACCGGATGCCCGGCGGCAGCCGCCACTTCGGCGATGCCGGCCCCCATGGTGCCGCTGCCGATCACCGCCACGTTGGCTATGGATGTCGTCATCATCTATTTCCCGCTGAACTGTGGTGGCCGTTTGGCCAGAAATGCGCTGACCCCTTCGCGGTAATCATCGCTGCGCCCGGCGAGGCGTTGATAATCGCGCTCCAGGTCCAGCTGCGCGTCGAGACCGTTGGTTTCCGCCGCCAGCAGCGCTTTTTTAATCAGCCCAAGACCCAACGTCGGCTGAGCCGCCAGATGGCGCGCCAGCTGCAGACTGGTGTCCGCCAGTTCGGCATCATCCACCAGCTGCCAGATCATCCCCCACTGCGTGGCCTGTTCCGCGCTGAGGCTATCGCCCAGCAGCGCCAGCCCCATGGCGCGCGCGCGGCCGGCCACCCGCGGCAGGAACCAGCTGCCGCCGCAGTCCGGCACCAGCCCGAGCTTGCTGAAGGCCATCACAAACTTGGCCGAACGCGCGGCCAGCACGATATCGCAGCCCAGCGCCAGGGTGGCCCCTGCGCCAGCGGCTACGCCGTTGACCGCGCAAATCACCGGTTTCGGCAGCGCCGCCAGACGACGCACTAACGGGTTGTAAAAGCGTTCCACCGACAGGCCGAGATCCGGCGGCGGGCCGCTGGGGTCGACGTTGCGGTCGTTCAAATCCTGGCCGGCGCAAAAGCCGCGGCCGGCGCCGGTGATCAGCAGGCAACGCACGCCGTCGTCGCGCTCGGCCTGCTTCAGGCATTCCGCCAGCTGTTGATGCATCAGGTCGTTAAAACTGTTGAGGCGGTCCGGGCGATTGAGGGTAATGGTCATGACGCCCTGTTCCACTGCGCTGAGAATGAAAGCTTCCACGATTAGCGTCCTTTAAAGTCCGGGGTACGTTTTTGTAAGAAGGCGTCGATGCCTTCGCGGCGGTCTTCGGTGGCGCTCAGCAGGGTGAACAGCTGGCGCTCCTGCTGGAGACCGGCCTGCAGGCTCACCTCCTGCGACAGGCGCAGCGACTGTTTCGCCGCCCGGAGCGCCAGCGGCGCGTGGCGGGCGATGGTGGTCGCCAGTTGCAGGGCATATTCATCGGTTAACGCCGCCGGATGGATATCGCTTACCAGTCCGGCCTGCTGCGCCTGACGGGCGTCAATACTCTCGCCGCTCAGCACCATCCGGCTGGCCAGCGCCTTGCCAACGCTGCGGATCAGCCGCTGGGTGCCGCCAGCGCCCGGCATGATGCCGAGGGTAATTTCCGGCAGGCCAAAGCGGGCGTTGTCCCCGGCGACAATCAGGTCGCACAGCAGGGCCAGCTCGCAGCCCGCGCCGAGGGCGTAACCGTTGACCGAGGCGATCAGCGGTTTGGGGAAGGCATCGATACGCGCCCACAGCCGCGGGCGGATATCGTCCAGGGTCGCCGGGAGATCTTTCTCCGCCATCTCATTCAGGTCGGCCCCGGCGGCAAAGAAGCGCGGGTTACCGCTGATGACGCAGGCTCTGACGTGGTTATCAGCGGCCGCGGCCTCCAGCACCTCGGCAATCTGGGTTAATAAGGCATTGTTCAGCGCGTTGCGGGCCTGCGGACGGTTGAGCGTCAGCTGCAGCACCCGGCCATGGCGGTGGATCAGCAGCTCGCTCATGCCATCCCCCGCGCGTCAAAGTCGACCACCACGTCGCCGCTGGTGGGCAGCGCCTGGCAGCTCAGCACATAACCCGCCGCCAGCTCATCCGCTTCGAGGCTATAGTTGGCGGCCATCGCCACTTCGCCGCGCAGCACTTTGCATTTACAGGTGGCGCACACCCCGCCCTTGCAGGCAAACGGCAGGTCTGCCCCCTGGCGCAATGCGGCATCCAGAATGCTGTCGTCTTCGGCGCTGAGGGCGATCAGCCGATCGCGCCCGTCCTGGCGGATGGTTACCGTGCGCCCTTCCGCCTGCACCCCGGCGGCGCGCTTAACGCTGCCGCCCGGCGTATTGAAGCGTTCGAGATGAATGGCGTGCTCCGGCACGCCGAGCTCGCGCAGGGTCGTTTCCGCCTCATCCATCATCGTCGCCGGGCCGCAGATAAAGGCCTCGTCGAAACGGCTGAAATCCAGCAGATGGTCCGCGAGCTGGCGCAGTTTGTCGCCATCGATGCGCCCCTGCAGCAGATCGCTGTCCATCGACTCCTGGCTGAACAGATGCACCACCTGCAGGCGCTGCGGATAGCGGTCTTTTAAATCGGCCAGCGCCTGGCGGAACATCATGCTGTGGCTGCTGCGGTTGCCGTAGATCAGCGTGAAGCGGCTGTGCGGCTCGGTGGCCAGGGTGGCGCTAACGATCGCCATCATCGGCGTGATCCCGGAGCCGGCGGCGATCGCCAGATAGTCGCCCTGCCGTTCAGCCTGCGGCTGATAGCCGAAATGCCCCTGCGGCACCATTACCTCCAGCTCCATCCCCTGCTGGATAGCGTGCTGGGCGAAGCGCGAGAAGCGCCCGCCGTCGATGGCTTTGACCGCGACGCTGATCTCTCCCGGCGTAGGGCTGCGGCAGATGGAGTAACAGCGGCGCAGCTCTTCACCGCCCAGTCGGGCTTTCAGCGTCAGATGTTGGCCCGGACGAAAGCTGTACTCCGCCTGCAGGGCTTGCGGAATCGCAAACGTAATGGTCACCGCATCGCGGGTTTCCGGCTCGACTCTCGCGACCTTAAGCGCATGGAACGTCGTCATGGCAACCTCAAATACATTTAAAGTAATCAAAGGGTTCCCGGCAGCTGTCGCAGCGATAGAGCGCTTTGCAGGCCGTGGAACCGAATTCGCTAATCAGCGAGGTGCGGGTGCTGCCGCAGCGCGGACAGCTCACCTCGGCGGGCATTTCCGCGTGGCAGGCGTGCCCCTGCGGCGGGCTGATGCCGTACTGGCGCAGGCGCTCGCGGGCCTCCTGGCTCATCCAGTCGGTGGTCCACGGCGGGTCCAGCTGCAGGACGATGTGGACCGGCAGATAACCATGCTCGCTCATCACCGCGCGGATCTCGCTCAGCAGATGCTCCGTCGCCGGGCACCCTGAATAAGTCGGGGTAAAGCCAATCACCCAGCCGTCGCCGTGCCGCGCGACGCTGCGCACCATGCCGAGATCGGTGATGGTGAGTACCGGCACTTCCGGGTCCGGGATCGCGCTTAACACTCCCCAGATGGCGCGCACCTCGGCGGGAGCGATGTCATCTAAACGTTGCATCGTCCCCTCCCTTACCACTGCAGGCCGGGATGAGAACGCTGCAGATATTGCATCTCCGCCAGCAGCGGGCCGAGATGTTCACTGTGCAGCCCCTGTTTGCCGCCGCTGCGAAAGGCCGCTTCCTGCGGGACCGATAAGCCTGAGTCAAGCAGCGCGGTATGCACGGTGCTTTGCCATTCGGCCTGAAGCTCGCGCGGATCAACCGCAATGCCCTGCCCGGACAGGCTGAGCTCCAGGTCATCGGCAAGGAACAGTTCGCCGGTGAAGCGCCACAGATTGTCGACCGCCTGCTGCATTTTGCGAATTGAAACCTCGGTGCCGTGACCAAGACGCTCCAGCCAGCCGCGGCTGAAGCGCTGGTGGTAGCGCACCTCTTTCAGCCCTTTGGCGGCAATGGCCGCCAGCTGCGCGTCGCGGCTGTTCACCAGCCGGCTGTACAGGGCGACGTGCCAGACGTCGATAAAGAACTGGCGGGCGATGGTGTCGGCAAAATTGCCGTTCGGCTGCTCCACCAGCAGCAGGTTGCTGAACTGGCGCTCATCGCGGCCAAAGGCCAGGGTATCTTCGTCGCCGCAGCCGTTAAGCTCGGCGGCATAGCTCAAAAAGTTGCGCGCCTGGCCAAGCAGATCGAGGCCGATGTTGGCCAATGCGAGATCGATCTCCAGCTCCGGGGCATGGCCGCACCAGGCGCCTAAGCGCTGTGCCAGCACCAGGCCGTTGTCGCCAAGACGCAGAGCGTAGGCGGCTACAGGATTGGGGTTATTCATCGCCGCCTCACATGTGTTCCATGCCGTCCGGCACGGTATAGAAGGTCGGATGACGGTAGACTTTGCTTTCCGCCGGGTCGAAGAATTCGCCGCGCGCTTCCGGCTGCGAGGCGACGATTTCGCTGGCCTTCACCACCCAAATGGAGCAGCCTTCGCTGCGGCGGGTGTAGGCGTCGCGGGCGTTCTCCAGCGCCATTTGATCGTCGGCGGCATGCAGGCTGCCGACGTGACGATGGGAAAGCCCCTGTTTGCTGCGAACGAACACTTCATATAACGGCCAGTAAACTTTGCTCATGTTGTCTCTCCTTATGCCGCGCTGCGGGCCTGCTGTTTTTGCGCATGGGCCAGCGCGGCTTCGCGTACCCACTCGCCCTCTTCCCAGGCCTTACGCTTGGCGGCCAGCCGCTCGTGGTTGCACACGCCACGGCCGCTAATCACCTCGTTAAACTCCTGCCAGTCGATCTCGCCGAAGCGGTAGTGGCCGCTGGCTTCATCAAAGTGCAACTCCGGGTCCGGGACGGTCATGCCGAGGATCTCCACCTGCGGCACGGTGTTGTCGACGAAGCGTTGACGCAGCTCGTCGTTGGAGTGCAGTTTGATTTTCCACGTCATGCTGCGGGCGCTGTTCGGCGAGTTGTCGTCGTTGGGGCCAAACATCATCAGCGCCGGCCACCAGAAGCGGTTAATGGCGTCCTGCAGCATCTGCCGCTGGGCGTCATTACCCTGCGCCAGCGCCATGCAGGCTTCGAATCCCTGGCGCTGGTGAAAGCTCTCTTCTTTGCAGATTTTGACCATCGCCCGGGCATAGGGGCCGTAGGACGTCCGGCACAGCGCCACCTGGTTGACGATGGCCGCGCCATCGACCAGCCAGCCGATCACGCCGATATCGGCCCAGCTCAGCGTCGGGTAGTTAAAAATGGAGGAGTATTTCATCTGCCCGTCGAGCATCTTCTGATACAGATCTTCCCGCGCGCAGCCAAGAGTTTCCGCGGCGCTATAGAGATACAGCCCGTGGCCGGCCTCATCCTGCACTTTAGCCAGCAGGATCGCTTTGCGGCGCAGAGTGGGCGCCCGGGTGATCCAGTTGCCTTCCGGCAGCATGCCGACGATTTCCGAGTGCGCATGCTGACCAATCTGACGGATCAGGGTTTTACGATAGGCATCCGGCATCCAGTCCTGCGGTTCGATGGCCGTTTCCTGCGCGATGCGCTGGTCAAAGCGTTGTTCTTCTGTCACGTCATCACCTTTATGATTCCGATATTCACATCATAATCGTTTATGTGAATCACTTTGTTTATTGAAGGTTACATATTGGTTAAAGAAAACCACAAATTTTGTTTGCTCTTTTTGTGATAACCTCCGCAAAACCTTTTGTAAACCACAACAAATACAGTTAATTAGGCCGAAAACATAACGTCATCGCGATCACAATGTTAATAATTTATTAAATACGAGCTTGCATTTTATGATTCATAAAAGAACTATTTATAGACATTACACGTAACATGTTTGGAGATTCGCGATGCAGCAGTTAGCCAGCTACTTATCCGGCGCCTGGCAGACCGGCCGGGGCCGCGCCCGTACTATCCATCACGCCATCACCGGCGCGGCGCTGTGGGAGGTGACCAGCGAAGGCCTGGATATGGCGCAGGCGCGCCGCTTCGCAATTGAGCGCGGCGGTCAGGCTCTGCAAGCCATGACCTTTATTGAACGCAGCGCGATGTTAAAAGCGGTAGCGAAACATCTGCTGGAGCAGAAAGACCAGTTCTACGCGATTTCCGCGCAAACCGGCGCCACCCGCGCCGACAGCTGGGTGGATATCGAAGGCGGCATCGGCACCCTTTTCACCTATGCCGGGCTCGGTAGTCGCGAACTGCCGGACGATATCCTGTGGCCGGAAGACGAGCTGATCCCGCTCTCTAAACAGGGCGGTTTTGCCGCGCGTCACGTGCTGACCTCGAAATCAGGCGTCGCTGTGCATATCAACGCCTTCAACTTCCCCTGCTGGGGAATGCTGGAAAAACTGGCCCCCACCTGGCTGGCCGGCATGCCGGCGATCGTTAAACCGGCCACCGCCACCGCCCAGCTCACCCAGGCCATGGTGAAGGCGATTGTCGACAGCGGCCTGGTGCCGGAAGGCGCCATCAGCCTGATTTGCGGCGGCGCGGGCGATCTGCTCGACCATCTCGACAGCCAGGACGTGGTGACCTTTACCGGCTCAGCCGCCACCGGCCAGCAGCTGCGGTCGCACCCCAACCTGGTGGCCAAATCGATTCCCTTTACCATGGAAGCGGATTCGCTCAACTGCTGTGTGTTAGGCGAAGACGTCACGCCGGAGCAGCCGGAGTTCGCGCTGTTTATCCGGGAAGTGGTCCGCGAGATGACGGCGAAAGCCGGGCAAAAATGTACCGCTATCCGCCGCATCATCGTCCCGTTGGCGCAGATCAATGCGGTTAGCGATGCCCTGATCGCCCGCCTGCATAAAGTGACCGTCGGCGACCCGGCGCAGGAAGGGATTAAGATGGGGGCGCTGGTTAATCACGAGCAGCGTCAGGACGTTCAGGAGAGCGTCAATAAACTGATTGCCGCCGGCTGCGAAGCGCTGCTTGGCGGACAGGCGGACCTCAGCGCGGCCGGGGCCTTTTTCCCGCCGACGCTGCTCTACTGCGCGCAGCCGGATGAAACCCCGGCGGTTCACGCCATTGAAGCCTTTGGTCCGGTGGCGACCCTGATGCCCTACCAGGATCGCCAGCATGCCCTGGCGCTGGCTCGTGCCGGCGGCGGTAGCCTGGCGGGAACGCTGGTCACCGCCAGCGGCGAACTGGCGCGCGAGTTTATCCTCGGCGCCGCCCGCGCCCATGGCCGTATTCAGATACTGAACGAGGCATCCTCGGTCGAGTCAACCGGCCACGGTTCGCCGCTGCCGCAGCTGGTGCACGGCGGCCCCGGCCGCGCCGGCGGCGGCGAAGAGCTCGGCGGACTGCGTTCGGTGAAACACTATATGCAGCGCACCGCCGTCCAGGGCAGCCCGACGATGCTAGCGACCATTGGCCAGCAGTGGGTGCGCGGCGCCCAGGTGAGCGAAGACCGCATTCACCCGTTCCGCAAATATTTCGAAGAGATCCAGCCCGGCGACAGTTTGCTGACCCCGCGGCGGACCCTGACCGAAGCGGATATCGTTAACTTCGCCTGTCTGAGCGGCGACCATTTCTACGCCCACATGGACAAAATCGCCGCCGCCGACTCGATTTTCGGCGAGCGCGTGGTCCACGGTTATTTCCTGATCTCCGCGGCGGCCGGTCTGTTCGTCGATGCCGGCGTCGGGCCGGTTATCGCTAACTACGGCATGGAAAACCTGCGCTTTATTGAACCGGTCAAGCCGGGAGACACCATCCAGGTGCGTCTGACCTGTAAGCGGAAAACCGTTAAACGTCAGCGTAGCGCCGAGGAGAAAGCTACCGGCGTGGTGGAATGGGCGGTGGAGATTTTCAACCAGCACCAGCAGGCGGTGGCGCTGTATTCCATTCTGACCCTGGTGGCGCGCCAGCAGGGGGATTTCCCGGCGTAATGGCGGAATCTGTTGGCCGAACCTTGAGCCATTGAGACTGCAAGCGGTGTGCAACGGTTTCGCCGCGGGAAGTCCTTTATGTTATCTGCGGCTTCAGCGTAGTTTGCGCTCCCGGTTGGTCCTCTGCGTTATGTCTCTTACGGCGCAGGGTGCGCACAGAGGGCGGCCCGTCGCCGCCGCCCCCTGTCCCCCCGGGCTCCGGCCAGCCCCGGCAGTTTCAGTCGCGCAAGTGGGTCAATCAAAGACAGGTCGCACGAACCCTCCAGGCCGGGTAAAGCGCAGCCGCCAACCGGCACAAAATCGGCTCCGTGCCCGCTGTCCTTGCCCGGCGGCGCTGCGCTTGCGCGGGCCTACTGGCAGTCAGACCCGGACAGGTAGGCCGGGTAAGGCGCAGCCGCCACCCGGCA
>NZ_JBEAHA010000021.1:0-57068 GCF_040061975.1 Klebsiella sp. GG_Kp146 | reverse complement strand
CGGCCTTCCGGGAACGTCTCAGCGATTTTGAGGCCGTCAGCACCGGCAGTTTCAGTGGCGCAAGTGGGTTAATTAACGGCTGGCTGCACGGCCCCTCCAGGCCAGGTAAGCGAAGCGCCACCGACAAAACGACGGCTCCTCAGCTGACCTCACTTCATCCGGTGTTCCCCGTTGAGCAGCGCTTCGCGATCGAAAAAGCGCTGGATCACCCCCTCCGCCATAAACGCCGCCCGATCGGACATATGGGCGATGACGTCGGCATCGTGGCTGACCAGCAGATAGGTCATGTCGTGCTCCTGTTTCAGGCGATTAAGCAGATTGAGGATTTCCGCCTGCACCGACATATCCAGCGCCGAGGTCGGCTCATCCAGCAGCAGGATCTGCGGACGCAGCAGCAGGGCACGGGCAATGGCCACGCGCTGCCGTTGACCGCCGGAGAGCTGGTGCGGATAGCGGCGTGCGGCGTCGGCGGCCAGACCCACCTGCTCAAGGGCGGTGGTTACCCGCGGGGCAACGTCGCGGATGCCGTGGATCTGCAGCGGCTCCGCCAGGGTGCGCCACAGGGTGTGGTTGGGATGCAGCGAAGCATACGGATCCTGAAACACCATCTGCACATTGCGTCGCAGCTCGCCCTGAAAGCGGGCGCCCGGCGCGATGGCCTGGCCCAGCAGCGCCACGCTGCCGCGCCATTCGCGCTGTAATCCGGCGAGCACGCGCAAAATCGTCGATTTGCCGCAGCCCGAGGCGCCGATCAGGCTGAAGGTTTCCCCGGCGTCGACACGGAAACTGGCGGCGGAAACCGCCGTCTTCGCGCCGAATGTTACCTGTAGATCCTTAAGATTAACGATCGCCATGGGTCGTCTCCGTAAAGTCCTGGGTTCTGTCGAGGGTCGGCAGCATCTGACCGTAGGTTTGCGCATTTGGCCGGCAGGTCCACAGGGTGCGGGTATAAGGGTGCGTCGCGGTCGGCAGCGCCCGCGCCGGCATCTCATCGACCTGTCTCCCCTGGTACATCACCAGCACGCGATCGCAATGCGCGGCCACCAGCGGTAGATCGTGGCTGATCAGTAACATGGCCATCTGCCGCTGCGCGCACTGCTCCACCAGCAGCTCGAGGATCTGGTTGCGCAGGCGGGCGTCAAGGGCCGAGGTCGGCTCGTCGGCTATCAGCACCCTCGGGTTATTGAGCAGCGCGAGGGCGATCATCACCCGCTGCCCCATCCCGCCGGAGAGCTCGCCGGGATAGCGGCTGAGGACCGCGAGATCCAGACCGACGGCGGCGATGGCGTCTTTGACCGCCTCGGCGCGAGCGCGGCGGCTGAGACGCTGATGCAGGGTTAACGCCTCCTCCAGCTGCGTCTGAATGGACTGCACCGGATTCAGCGCATAGCGCGGATCCTGCAGCACCATGGCGATATCGTTGCCGCGCAGTTCGCGCCAGCCGCGGGCGCTGAGGGTCAGCACATCGCGCCCCAGCACCTCCAGCCGTTCGGCGCTCACCACCCCGGGCTTGCGCACCAGGCCCATCAGCGCCCGGGCGGTCATCGATTTGCCGGAGCCGGATTCCCCCACCAGCGCCAGCCGCTCGTTGCCGAGGGTGAAGCTGACGTTGTCCACCACCCGGGCGGTGGGGTAGTCGACGGCGAGTCCCTGGACGGTCAGTCGGATGTCAGTCATGTTGCGGCTCCAGAATATCGCGCAGGCCATCGCCCAGCAGGTTAAACGCCAGGCTGGCGAGCAGGATCGCCGCGCCGGGGATGGCGGCGATCCACCACTGATCGAAAATCACCTGCATCCCGTCGGCAATCATCGCTCCCCACTCCGCCATCGGCGGGCGGGCGCCCAGGCCGAGAAAGCCGAGCCCGGCGGCGGCGAGGATAATGCCAGCCAGATCGAGCGCCAGCCGGACAATCGCCGACGGCAGACACAGCGGCAGAATATGGCCGACCAGCAGCCGCCGGCCGCGGATGCCCAGCATCTCCGCCGCGGCGAGATAGTCGCTATGGCGCAGGCGCTGAATTTCGCTGCGCGCCTGACGGGCGTAGGCCGGCCAGGTAGTCAGGGCTAACGCCAGCGCGCCGTTGACCAGCCCCGGGCCGAGCATCGCCACGAACGCGAAGGCGAGGATCAGCCGCGGCATCGACATCACCACGTCGGTAAAGCGCATCAGTATCCGCTCCAGCCACCCGCCATAGTAGCCGGAGAGAATACCCACCAGCAGACCGACGGGCAGGGTAATGGCGGTCACCAGCGCGACCAGACCCAGCGCCGGACGGGCGCCGTAGAGCAGGCGCGACAGCAGATCGCGGCCGTAGCTGTCGGTGCCGAGCCAGTGCCCCGCGCCCGGGCCCTGCAGACGGGCGGCGGCATCCTGCCAGTTGGGATCGTGCGGCGCCAGCCACGGGGCGAACAGCGCGGTCAGCACCAGCAGAATCACCAGGGTCAGGCCGCAGAAGGCGGCGGGTGAGCGGCGCAGACGGCGTAAAAACAGATAAGTCGGCATCAGCGCACCCTCGGGTCGGTTAACCGCACCAGCAGGTCGGTCAGGTTATTGATCAGCACAAAACTCACGCCGATCAGCAGCGTGCCGCCCATGATCGCCGTGGTATCCCCGGCGAACAGCGCGGTGGTGAGGTAGCGGCCGATCCCCGGCCATGAGAAGACGGTTTCGGTGAGCACCGCCCCTTCGAGCATTGAGGTCCAGGCGAGGGCGGTCACCGTCAGCAGGGTGCCGCGGATATTGGGCAGAACGTGACGCAGCAGAATCGTCATCTCACCGGCCCCTTTGGCCCGCGCCAGCAGAATGTACTCTTTGTTCATTTCACTGAGACAGGCGGAGCGGGTCAGACGGGTGATGCTCGCCAGCGAGTAATAGGCCAGCACCAGCCCCGGCAGCAGCAGATGGCCGATAGCATTTTTGAAAGCCGCTGTATCGCCGGAGAGCCAGGTGTCGATCAGCGCAAAACCGCTGCGCGGCTCGACGGTGTACTGATAAATATCGTCGAGACGACCCGGGCCCGGCGCCCACTGCAGCCGGGCGTAGAACAGGGCCAGCATCAGCAGGCCGAGCCAGAATATCGGCACCGAGTTGCCCAACAGGGTAAAGGTGCGCACCGCCAGATCCCACGGCGAACCGGCGTAACGGGCGCACAGCACCCCGGCGACGATGCCCAGTATCGCGCCGACGATCAGCGCCAGGGTCGCCAGCTCAAGGGTCGCCGGGAAGACCGCCAGCAGATCGTGGAGCACCGGCTGGCCGGTGGCGCTGGCGATACCGAGATCGCCATGGGCCAGGTTGACCAGATAGTGCCAGAACTGCACCGGCAGCGGCTGGTCGAGACCCAGCTGATGGCGAACCTGATCATAGGTCGACTGGCTGGCATGGTCGCCGACGATCTGCAGTACGCGGTCGACCGGCGACAGCGCGGAGAGCGAGAAGGTGACCAGCAGCAGCCCGAACAGCGTCAGCAGCAGCGTCAACAGCCCCTGCAGCAGGCGGGTAAGATGAGTGGAAAACGATGGCATGGAAAATGGAAATTCCTGGTATATCAACATGGTTCCCGGCGGCGCGACGCCCACCGGGTCCGGGTGGAGAAACGGTCATCCGGGCAGGGCGAGACCGCCATGCCCGGTAACATAACCCGCTTACTTGGTCACGTTATCGTACCAGACCATGTCGGCGTTCAGCCCCTGCTGATAGCCCTTCACGTTATCGCGCACCACGATCTGGGTTTTCCCCTGGTCAATAAAGACGTATGGCGAATGCTGCAGCAGGGTTTCCTGCATCGTTTTGTACAGGTCGAGGCGTTTTGCCGGGTCCGGCTCCGCCACCGCGGCGAGGGTGGCTTTATTCAGCTCAGGGATCTGCCAGCCGTTGAGCCCGGCCACGGTGCTGGATTTACCATCGTTCCATGCAAAGGCGCTGGCGTTGGAATGGGCATCAAAGTAGTCCGGGATCCACAGGCGGATCGCCGCCTGATGCTGCTTCGCGCGCACCCGGGCATAGACCTGGCTGCCGGCGGCGGGTAGCAGATCCACCTTCACCCCACCCTGGGCAAAGCTGGCCTGCAGCGACTGGGCGATGGTGATAAACGGCGGTTTGTTCTCCACGTCGAGGGTGAAGTGGGCATCCTTAATGCCCGCTTTATCAAGGATAGCCTTAGCTTTTTGCGGGTCGAAGGCGAATGGATTGGTCTCCAGTGCCCCCGGCAGGCCGGCCGGCAGGAAGCTTTGGTGAATAAAGTACTGGCCTTTCAGCAGATTTTTGGTGATGCCCTCATAATCGACCAGCCAGCGCGCCGCCTCCCAGAAGGCCGGATTATTGAGCAGCGGGTTGGCGCTGTTGGCGGTATTAAACACCAGATAGTTCTGCTCGGCGGACGGGATGCTCAGCACCTTCACGCCGGGTTTATCCTGCAGGGCGGCAATCTGGTCAGCGCCGAGATCGCGCGCCACGTCGGCATCCCCCTGCTGGATCAGCAGGCGGCGGGAAGCCGGGTCGGGGACGTTTTTAATAATGATGCTCTTGATCTTCGGCGCGCCGGTGGGGGAGCTGGCGTTGGCTTCCAGCACGATGGCCTGATGCGGCTGGTAGACGCGCATTTTATAGGCGCCGCTGCCCGCCGAGTGCATCTTCAGCCAGTCGTTGCCGAAGTCGTTATTTTTCGCGTTCGGCGCCACCTGTTTTTCATCAACGATGGAGGCGATGGGGGTGGAGAGTATATTCAGCGCCACCGCCGGGCTGACGTCGGCGGTCCAGTGCAGCGTCAGGGTATGGTCGTCAACCTTTTTCAGCTGGCTGGCGATGTTGTCCGGCTGCCAGCCGAGCACGTTGAGAATAAACGCCGGCGATTTATTCAGCGTCACCGCGCGGGTGTAAGAGAAAATCACATCTTCCGGGCGCAGCGGATTACCGGAGGCGAATTTGGCATCCGGCTTCAGTTTGATGGTCAGGTTTTTCGCCGCCGGGTCGGCCTGCCAGCTTTCGGCGAGGATCGGTACGATTTTTTCAGGGTTGTTGCGGTCCGGCTGTACCAGACGCTGGTAGAGGCTGGGCACCGTCTGAATGCTGGAGAGTTCGTTCGCTTCCGCCGGGTCGAGACTGACGATATCGTCGAGACCCTGGGCGACCACCAGCGTGTTGGGCGGCGTGGCGGCATGCGCGGCGGCGGAGAGCGCCGTCAGTACCAGTAAAGGCAACAGTTTCTTGGTCATATGCAATCCCTGAAAAATGGTTATTTTAATTTTTTATGCTTCGCTACGTTAGGCCGCTTGCCAAAAGGCGTAAAGTCAAAATAAGGATATCCTTATGCTAAAAACGCATAATCAAGAACGACAGGTTATTGCCAGGCGTGCAGAAGCGCCTTTCTCGGCTGCTGGCTTCTTGCTATAACGCATTGTCTATTGCGAGGAGGTGGGTGTGCCGGAAATCAATGAGTTTGGCCAGCAGGTGAATGATCTTGTCCCTGGCTGGCAGGGGGCGCGAGTCCTGCGGCGAACGGCGTTAAATGGCCGTTTTTGTCGACTGGAGCCGCTGGACGTTGACCGTCATGCGGCGGATCTGTTTGCCGCCTATGCGCTCGGCGACAACAGCGACTGGACGTGGCTGGCGTCTACGCGGCCGGAGAGCGTAGCGGCGACCGCCCACTGGATCGCGGGCAAGGTGAATGATGATGCTCTGGTGCCCTACGCGGTGATTGACCTGCGTAGCGAGCAGGCGGTGGGTATCGTCAGCTATATGGCGATCGAACGGGAAATGGGCACGGTTGAGATCGGCCATGTCACCTGGTCGCGACGGATGAAAAACACCCCGCTGGGTACCGAAGCGGTCTGGCTGTTGCTGAAGAACGGCTTTGACCATGGCTACCGTCGGCTGGAGTGGAAATGCGATTCGATGAATGTCGCCTCGCGCCGGGCCGCCGAGCGGCTGGGCTTTAGCTGGGAAGGGCGTCTGCGGCAGAGGCTGGTGCGCAAAGGGCGGACGCGCGACAGCGATATGCTGTCCATCATCGATGGCGAGTGGCCTGCGCGCGATGCGGCGCTGCGGGCGTGGCTGGCGGCGGAGAACTTTGCTGCCGACGGGCAGCAGATCAAACGCCTGGAGGCGTTTCGCTAACATCAGAGGCTGTCCCGACCTTCCGGGAACGCCTCTGCGATTTTGACGCCGCCGATACCGGTGGCGTAAGTGGCTACATTAACCGCTGGCCGCCCGGACCGTAGGCCGGGCAAGGCGTAGCCGCCGTCCGGCCTAAACGATTAGCGGCGAACCGGCGCGTCGCCAGCGACATAATACGCCGCGGTGCTGCGCGGCAGCGGCTGGCGGCCGCGAATGGCGTCAGCCATCTTCTCGCCGATCATAATGGTGGTGGCGTTCAGGTTGCCGGTGATGATCTGCGGCATAATTGACGCATCGACCACCCGCACTCCTTCCAGACCGTGGACACGGCCTTCGCCGTCGACCACCGCCATCTCGTCGTAACCCATCTTACAGGTCCCGCACGGGTGGAACGCGGTCTCGGCGTGGTTGCGCACAAACTCATCCAGCTCGGCATCGCTCTGGCAGTCAATACCCGGGCTGATTTCGCGGCCGCGATACTTATCCAGCGCCGGCTGGTTCATGATCTCCCGGGTGATGCGAATGGCGTCGCGGAACTCCTGCCAATCCTGCTCATGGGACATATAGTTAAACAGGATCGCCGGATGGGCGTGCGGGTCGCGCGACTTCAGACGCACGTGGCCGCGGCTGGGGGAGCGCATCGAGCCGACGTGGCACTGGAAGCCATGCTCTTTCACCGCGTTGGAGCCATTGTAGTTAATCGCCACCGGCAGGAAATGGTACTGAATGTTCGGCCAGGCGAACTCGGCGCGGCTGCGGATAAAACCGCCCGCTTCGAACTGGTTGCTGGCGCCGATCCCGGTGCCGCCGAACAGCCACTCGGCGCCGATCTTCGGCTGGTTCCACCACTGCAGCGCCGGGTAGAGCGACACCGGCTCTTTGCACTCGTACTGCAGGTACATCTCCAGATGGTCCTGCAGATTCTCACCCACGCCGGGGAGATCGTGCACCACCGGGATATCGAACTGCCTGAGCAGCTCGGGGTTGCCGACGCCGGAGCGCTGCAGGATCTGCGGCGAGGCAATCGCCCCGGCGCACAGCAGCACCTCTTTGTTGGCCGTCGCTTTTGACGGGATAGTGCTTTCCCCCTCCAGCCACTCGACGCCCACCGCGCGCTTGCCGGAAAAAATAATGTGATCGGTCAGCGCATGGGTGCGGATGGTCAGGTTGGGGCGACCGCGCGCCTGGTCGAGATAGCCGCGGGCGGTGCTGGCGCGACGGCCCTGCGGCGTCACGGTGCGGTCCATCGGACCAAAGCCTTCCTGTTGGTAGCCGTTGAGATCGTCGGTGCGCGGATACCCCGCCTGCACCCCGGCTTCAACCATCGCCTCGAAGAGCGGATTATTGCCCGGCTTCGGCGTGGTGACGCTCACCGGGCCATCGCCGCCGTGATAGTCGTTGGGCCCGATATCGCGGGTTTCCGCTTTCCGGTAGTAGGGCAGGCAGTCGAGATAGCTCCAGTGTTCCAGTCCAGGGGCGGCGGCCCAGTTATCGAGGTCCAGAGCGTTGCCGCGAATGTAGCACATGCCGTTAATCAGCGAGGAGCCGCCGAGCCCTTTGCCGCGCCCGCACTCCATGCGGCGGTGGTTCATATAGGGCTCCGGTTCGGTCTCGTAGGCCCAGTTGTAGCGTTTGCCCTGCAGCGGGTAAGCCAGCGCGGCGGGCATCTGGGTGCGGAAATCGAACCGGTAGTCCGGGCCGCCGGCCTCCAGCAGCAGGACGGTGGTGTTTGGATCTTCAGTCAGTCGTGTCGCCAGAACGTTGCCGGCGGAGCCGGCGCCAATAATGATGTAGTCAAATTGCAAAAAAACCTCCCGGTTAAAATATGGACTGGAATTTACCCATCTCAACCTGGATGGACTTCACCTGGGTGTAACTCTGCAGGGTCATCACGCCGTTCTCGCGGCCAATACCGGAGTGCTTATAACCGCCGACCGGCATCTCCGCAGGGGATTCCCCCCAGCTGTTGATCCAGCAGATGCCGGCTTCCAGCTGATGAATGGCGCCGTGGGCGCGGTTCAGGTCGGCAGTGACGATACCCGCCGCCAGACCGTAGTCGGTATCGTTGGCGCGGCGGATCGCTTCTTCTTCGGACGCGTAGGTGAGGATGGACATCACCGGGCCGAAGATCTCCTCGCGCACGATGGTCATCTCATCGGTGCAGTCGGTAAACACCGTCGGGGCCACCCATGCGCCGTTGTCAAAGCCTTCGCCCTTCAGCACGTCGCCGCCGCACAGCAGGCGCGCGCCTTCTGCTTTGCCTTTGGCGATGTAGCGCAGCACATTGTCACGGTGCGGGAAGCTGACCAGCGGGCCAAAGTTGGTGGTTTCATCGAACAGATCGCCCGCGCGGATGCGGCCCACGCGCTCAACGATTTTCTGCTCAAACGCCGCCTTAACCTTCGCGGGGACGAACACGCGGGTGCCGTTGGTGCACACCTGGCCGGAGCTGAAGAAGTTGGCCATCATGGCGATGTCGGCCGCGAGATCGAGATCCGCATCGTCGAAAATAATCAGCGGCGATTTACCGCCCAGCTCCATGGTGACCTCTTTCAGCGATGAGGCTGCGGAGTTGGCCATCACCTTTTTGCCGCTGGCGACGCCGCCGGTAAAGGAGACTTTAGCGATGCCCGGATGTTCAGTCAGGTACTGGCCGGTCTCCGCACCCACGCCCGGCAGGACGTTAAACACCCCGTCCGGCAGGCCCGCTTCGCTGTAAATTTCCGCCAGCCTGAGGGCGGTGAGCGGGGTGACTTCGCTCGGTTTGAAAATCATTGCATTGCCGGCGGCCAGCGCTGGCGCCGATTTCCACAGGGCGATCTGGATCGGATAGTTCCACGCGCCGATCCCGGCCACCACACCCAGCGGTTCGCGGCGGGTGTAGACGAACGACGTCTCGCGCAGGGGGATCTGACTGCCTTCCAGCGCCGGGATCAGCCCCGCGTAATACTCCAGCACGTCGGCGCCGGTGACGATGTCCACGGTTGAGGTTTCGGAATACGCTTTACCGGTGTCGAGGGTTTCCAGCTTTGCCAGCTCGTCGTTGCGCTCGCGCAGGATATCGACGGCGCGACGCAGGATGCGCGAGCGTTCCATGGCGGTCATCGCCGCCCAGATTTTTTGCCCGCGCCGCGCGCTCTCAACGGCGCGGTCGACATCCTCGCGTCCGGCAGCCTGAACGGTCGCCAGCACCTCGCCAGTGGCAGGGTTGATGGTCTCGAAGGTGCGACCGCTGGTGGCCGATGTATAACCACCATTAATATAAAGCTGCTGTTCTGCCATTCGGGACATAACGCCTCCTCGGTTATGGGTTCGATAAATGCTGACGAATAAAGTGGCTGGTCAGCGACTGCGCCAGCGTCTTATCCAGCGGTTTGCCGCTGAGCGCCGCCCGCAGCCACAGGCCGTCTATCAGCGCCGCCAGCCCGTAGCCGGCCTCCTGGGCCTGCTCGCGCGGCAGCTCGCGGCGGAACTCGTACACCAGGTTTGACAGCAGGCGGCGGCTGCTCACCTGCTGCAGGCGGTAGAGCATCGGCTGGTGCATGCTGCTGGCCCAGAAGGCCAGCCAGGCCTTCATCGCCGCGCTGCTGATCTGCGTCTCATCAAAGTTGCCGCCGACTATCGCCTGCAGACGCTCTCCGGCGCTGCCGTCCGGCAGGGCGTGCAGACGGTTAAGCACCGCGTCGCGCAGCTGGCTGGTGATGTCGCGCATGGTCGCTTCCAGCAGACCATTTTTGTCTTTGAAATAGTGACTGATGATCCCCGTCGATACGCCCGCCCGCCGGGCGATCTGCGCGATGGTCGCGTCGTGCATTCCGACTTCATTTATTGCGTCCAGCGTGGCGTCGATCAGTTGCCTGCGCCGGATTGGCTGCATCCCCAGTTTGGGCATTTTTGCCACTCCATTCATCAGCGTTGGTTAACTATTAAAGCGGTTTTTGATTGGACGTTCAATATAAAATGTGTCTTAATTGTTACGTTATTGAATTTTAATAGTTACAAAAACAGTGGGGATACTGGATGACAGATCTTTCGCAAAACAGAGAAAAGGACAAAATCAATCCGGTGGTTTTTTATACCTCGGCCGGACTGATTTTGTTGTTTTCCCTGATGACGATCTTTTTTCGCGATTTTTCTGCCGAGTGGATTGGGCGCACCCTGGACTGGGTGTCGAAAACCTTCGGCTGGTACTATCTGCTGGCGGCGACGCTGTATATCGTCTTCGTCGTCTGCATTGCCTGTTCGCGCTTCGGCTCGGTGAAGCTCGGGCCGGAGCAGTCTAAGCCCGAGTTCAGCCTGCTAAGCTGGGCGGCGATGCTGTTCGCCGCCGGGATCGGCATCGACCTGATGTTCTTCTCGGTCGCCGAACCGGTGACGCAATATATGCAGCCGCCGGAAGGGGCGGGGCAGACCATCGAGGCGGCGCGCCAGGCGATGGTGTGGACGCTATTCCACTACGGACTCACCGGCTGGTCGATGTATGCCCTGATGGGCATGGCGCTGGGATACTTTAGCTATCGTTATAATTTGCCGCTCACCATCCGCTCGGCGCTCTATCCTATCTTCGGGAAAAAGATTAATGGCCCCATCGGCCACAGCGTCGATATCGCGGCGGTGATCGGCACCATCTTCGGCATCGCCACCACCCTCGGCATTGGCGTGGTGCAGCTCAACTACGGTCTGAGCGTGCTGTTCGATATTCCTGACTCGCTGGCGGCGAAGGCGGCCCTGATAGCGCTGTCGGTGATCATCGCCACCATCTCGGTCACCTCCGGGGTGGACAAGGGCATCCGCGTGCTCTCCGAGCTGAACGTCGCCCTCGCGCTGGGGCTGATCCTGTTCGTGCTGTTCATGGGCGATACCTCCTTCCTGCTCAATGCGTTAGTGCTGAACGTCGGCGACTACGTCAACCGCTTTATGGGCATGACGCTGAACAGCTTCGCCTTCGACCGCCCGGTGGAGTGGATGAACAACTGGACGCTCTTTTTCTGGGCGTGGTGGGTGGCCTGGTCGCCGTTCGTTGGCCTGTTCCTGGCGCGCATTTCGCGCGGGCGCACCATCCGCCAGTTTGTGATGGGCACCCTGATTATTCCGTTCACCTTTACCCTGCTGTGGCTGTCGGTGTTCGGCAACAGCGCGCTGTATGAGATCATCCACGGCGACGCGGCCTTTGCCGGGGAGGCGATGCTCCACCCGGAGCGCGGCTTCTACAGCCTGCTGGCGCAGTATCCGGCGTTTACCTTTAGCGCGTCGGTGGCGACCATTACCGGTCTGCTGTTCTACGTCACCTCTGCCGACTCCGGCGCGCTGGTGCTGGGAAACTTTACCTCGAAGCTGAAGGACATCAACAGCGACTCCCCGAACTGGCTGCGCATCTTCTGGTCGGTGGCTATCGGTCTGTTGACCCTCGGGATGCTGATGACCAACGGCATCTCGGCGCTGCAGAACACCACGGTGATCATGGGGCTGCCGTTCAGCTTTGTGATTTTCTTCGTGATGGCCGGACTGTATAAGTCCCTGAAGGTGGAAGATTACCGCCGGGTCAGCGCCAGCCGCGACACTGCCCCGCGCCCGCTCGGCCTGCAGGATCGGCTGAGCTGGAAGAAGCGCCTGTCGCGGCTGATGAATTACCCGGGCACGCGCTATACCAAACAGATGATGGAGACGGTGTGCTTCCCGGCGATGGAGGAGGTTGCCCAGGAGCTGCGGCTGCGCGGCGCCGCGGTGGAACTGAAGAGCCTGCCGCCGGAAGAGGGCGAGAACCTTGGTCACCTCGATCTGCTGGTGCACATGGGCGACGAGCAGAACTTTATCTACAAGATCTGGCCGCAGCAGTACTCGGTGCCGGGCTTTACCTATCGGGCGCGCAGCGGGAAATCCACCTATTACCGGCTGGAGACCTTCCTGCTGGAGGGCAGCCAGGGTAACGACCTGATGGATTACAGCAAAGAGCAGGTGATCACCGATATTCTCGACCAGTACGAGCGGCACCTGAACTTTATCCATCTGCACAGGGAAGCGCCGGGGAACAGCGTGATGTTCCCGGATGGCTAGTCAGGGGAGCCCCCGTCGGGGAAAGACTGACGGGGGCGACGGGCCGTTACTGGTAGTTAAAAGCGTCCGGATGGTTGTCGAGGCTGCCGCTGAGGGCGGCATACAGCACGGTTTTGCCATCAATGGACAGGGCGTCGCTGACGTTAAGCCAGGTTAGCTTCTCCTGGTCGGTTTTTTCATCGACCACCGAGTAAACGCCTGACATCTGTTTGGTTTTTTCCGACCAGATCACCGCGATACGCTCATGGCCGCAGTCGTGGGGTTTGCAGGCGCTTAGCACCTGCCAGGATTCGCTACCCAGCTTCACCGTCTGCGCCGGCGAACCGGTGCCGCCGGTAGTCACCCAGGCGGGCAGCTGATGGCCTTTGACCATCTGGTTAAACGACGCCCGGGTGGCGGTATCGTGGGCCAGACTGTTCAGCGTGACGTCGCCTTGCGCCATGACGCTGGCGGAGGCGGCTAAGGCGATAATAGCGGTAAGCGTTTTAAACATGTTTCCTCCTGGACTTATTCCGTCCTCATAACAAGCCTCTTTATAGTGAGCGTAGATAATGATTAATGCAAACTATGACATAAATCCCGCGAATGATTAGCAGCGGTGCGCGCATGGACGTTACGCTAAGCGATATGCCATGATGCGGATTGATTAAAATTTTCCAATATATGCCCTTGTGATAAAGCAGTTAGCGAAATGGCATAGTTATTCAGGCGATAAAGCATGGCGTATGTGAATCATCTACTGACGTTTATTGAGAGTAATCCGGCGCTGGCGGTGGGATTTAACCTTATTCTGCTGCTGCTCTCTGGCATATTTGCCCACCTTTTATGCAAGTTCTTGCTGATTAAAGTGGTGCGTAAGGTCTTCTTTGGTAGCCATAAACAGGACGTGCCGCTGGAGAAGGATCGACGCATCGCCGAAAAGCTGTCCAATTTCATTCCGGTTATTATCGTCTATTACGTTCTGCAGTTTATGCCAGCGATGCCGGCATCGCTGGTGACGGCGATTAATACCATCTGCGGGATCTTGTTTTTTATTTTTATGTCGGTGTTTTTCAACGAGATGCTGGATATTGTCAACAGCTCTTATCTGCGAAAAACCAAACGTAAAAATCATTCCATTAAGGGCTATATCCAGATAGGCAAAATCTTAGTCCACATCCTGGCGGCGATTATGATCCTCGCCGTGATGTCGAACAAATCGCCGATCATTATTATCTCCAGTCTCGGGGCGGTGGCGGCGGTGCTGATGATCGTCTTCCAGCATACCCTGCTGTCGCTGGTGGCGAACGTTCAGCTGTCGTCCAACGACGTGCTCCAGCTGGGGGACTGGATTGAAATGCCTGACAAGAACCTCAGCGGTGAGGTGACGGATATCGCGCTGCACACCATTACCATCCGTAACTGGGACAATACTATTTCCCGTATTCCCACCAAGAATTTCCTCACCGAGACCTATACCAACTGGCAGGCGATGTTCTCCTCCGGGGCGCGGCGGATCATGCGCAGTATCGCCATCGATCAGCACTCGGTGCGTTTTCTCAACCAGGAGATGCTCTCCTCGATGCTGACCATCCGCGGGGTAAGCGAGCCTCTGACCACGCTGCTTGACGGTCGCGATCCCGGCGGCGTGGCGGACCGCTGGTTTGTCGATAACGGCCTGACCAACCTGACCCTGTTTCGCCACTACCTGATGCACTATCTCGCCGAGCGACCGGATATTATTAAGGAGATGTATATTGTGGCGAGGACGCTGAAACCGTCGCCGTCGGGCATCCCGTTAGAGATTTACTGCTTTACCTCTTCGACGCTGTGGAAAGACTACGAGAATACCCAGTCGGCGATATTTGAGTACATTACCGCGGTGGCCGGGCAATTTTCCCTGCGCCTCTATCAGTATCCCGCCGGGCACGATTTCTGGCGTCTCTCCCAGGAGCACGCCGCCCGGGCGGGCCTGCCGCCGTCGGCGGAAGGCTAAGCGCTGAGCTGCTGGCGCCAGAGGGCGATCTCCTCCTCCAGCCAGGCGATGAACCGGGCGACTTCCGGGCGGTTCTCCGCCTGCGGGGAGACGGTCAGCCAGTAGTGCCAGGGGTAGGGGACGGTGACGGCGGTGAGCTGCACCAGCTCGCCGCGGGCTATCGCCCCCGCCACCAGCGAGCGCCGCTCCAGCGCTACGCCCGCTCCCAGGCGAACCGCCTCCAGCACCAGGTTGGAGTCGTTCAGGCGCAGGCCCGCAGGAATGATTGTCTTTTCCAGCCCCGCCTGGCTGCACCAGGCGTTCCAGGACTCCATGGAAAAAACGATATCGCTGGCGGCGATCGCCTGCGGGGTGGTCGGCAGGTCGCCGCCGCGATAGTGCGGCGCGGCCACCACCAGCTGTTCATCGGCAAACAGATGTCGGCTTTCCATCCCCTCCCAGTCGCCTTGCCCCATGCGAATGGCCAGATCGATACCCTCCTGCTGCAGGTTAACCACCGCCAGGCTGGTCAGCAGGCGCACCGCGATCTGCGGATGCCGCGCCTGAAAGCGCGCCAGCCGCGGCAGCAGCCAGTGGCAGCCAAAGGAGGGGAGCGTCGCCAGGGTCAGTTCCATCGTGCGGGGTTTGATCTGCACCATCCGCGTGGCGTCGGCGATGTGCTGTAACGCCTCGCGGATTTGCAGGGCATAAAGCCGCCCCTCTTCCGTGATGCGCACCCCGCGGCCGTGGCGGACAAACAGTGTGACGCCGACCAGGGCTTCCAGCTGTTTGATGTGCTGGCTGACCGCCGAATGGGTCACGCTCATCTCATGGGCGGCCTGCGTCACGCTGCCGAGGCGCGCCACCGCCTCAAAGCTGCGCAGGCTGGCGACAGGGGGAAAATCTGCCATGGTCATCTCTCTTGTCAGGGGGGCAATACGTTAACGTTACTACCGGGTTAGCGGGTTTTAAAGCCGCCGCGATCAGACAGTGGACGGACTTCAGGCGCTCTCAGTCGGTATAGCACAGGGGAGACAGGCGGACTATCCCGTGGCGCCAATTTGTTAGTTTTTCTAACCTTTGCGGTAAGCATCCCCTGATATTCGCGGGGCGGCTTTTCCAGTAAGGTAAGCCAGCAACCCCTTTATCGCAGGCAGGAGTGACGATGAAACTCATTGGTATGATGGATTCACCTTATGTAAGACGCGTGGCGGTTTCTCTGGCGCTCTATGGCGTGGAATTCGAGAGCCTGCCGCTGTCGGTCTTTAGCGGCTTTGATGAATTCACCCGTATTAATCCGGTGGTCAAGGCGCCGACGGTGGTTCTCGATGACGGGACACAGCTGATGGACTCCACGCTGATCCTCCACTATTTCGAAACGACCTATCCCGCCGGACGCCGGCTGCTTCCCGCGCATTCCGAGGCGCTGGCCCGCGACCTGCACCTGCTGGGGGTGATCCTCGCCGCCAGTGAAAAAGCGGTCCAGCATGTTTATGAGCACCGTCTGCGGCCGGAGGAGAAGCAGCATCAGCCGTGGATAGCCCGGGTGACCGGTCAACTGCTCGCCGCCTGTCGGGAATGGGACGCCCGGCTGGCAGACCGCGTTGCCGCCGCGCAGCCGGACCAGGTGTTGGTCACCAGCACGGTGGTCTGGTCCTTTATCCAGTTGATGATCCCGACGGTGGTGCCGGCAACGGCGTTTCCGCATATCCGCGCGCTGGCGGAGAAAGGAGAGGCGCTGCCGGCGTTTCAACAGTATCCGCTGAGTTAACGGCGGGGATGGCGCGTTGGATTGCAGCCGGACAAAGACGTTATCGCCCGGCTGGGTTGCGCTCAGCGTCTTGCCAGCGTCACCGCGTGTTGCCAGGACTGCCATCGCTGCACAAGCCGATGATGCCGGAGCGGGTCTGGCGCATAAGTGATGTGTTCTGGCAAAAAGGGCTGAAGCTCTGCCACCGTCAGCTTGTGCAACGCTTTACGCGCCAGCAGTGCCGCACCGGTCGCTGACAGCTCGGCCACATCGCTGCGCATCACCGGACAACCCAGCAGGTCGGCCTGGTACTGCATTAACCAGTCGTTTTTGGTGGGGCCCCCATCCACCAGCAGCGTGTTGAGCGTAAAGCCATGATGGGCACGCATCGCAGTGATTACATCGGCAATCTGGTAGGTAATAGACTCGAGCGCGGCACGAATGAGATGGGCACGCTTCACCCCCCGGCTTAACCCATGGATCAGTCCGCGGGCATTCTCGTCCCACCAGGGCGCCCCCATGCCGGTGAGGGCAGGTACAAAAAAGACGCCTAAGGTGGAGTCTACCGAGCGAGGCAGAGCATTCAGCGCCTGGGCCAGCTCAACGGGAGAGAGTTCGCTCAAGCCTGTACTGTCGGCCATCCACGCCACCGCATCGCCGGTATGGGGAATATTCCCCTCTAGTGCATAGACCAGCTTTTCTCCGTCGTGCCAGGCCACCGTGGTGGCGAGATTGCTGACGTGACACGCCACCGAATCGACGGGCGCCATCACCGAGGTTCCTGTACCGTAAGTAGCTTTAACGCAACCGGCGGCGCCCAGACCGTGGGCGAAAAGGGCGGCATGCGAATCGCCAATCATCGCCATTACCGGGATCCCATCAGGGAGGGTGGCTAAACCAGCGGTGTAACCAAACAGGCCGCTCGATGGTTTTATCACCGGGAGTGCTGCAGGCGGAATGCCAAACAGGGCGAGCATATCGGTATCCCAGTCCGCTGTTTGCAAATTCATGAGCTGCGTACGAGACGCGTTCGCGTAATCACAACAAAAATGCTGGCCTTGCGTCAGGTGCCAGAGTAGCCAGCTATCCACCGTACCGAGGCAAATCTCGCCATCTTTCGCCCGGTTGAGGCCATCCGGGGTGTGGTCCAACAGCCAGCGCATTTTCGAGGCGGAAAAGAGCGGGGCGATTGGCAGGCCGGTTACCGCCTTGATCTGCGGCTCATGACCTTGTTCACGCAGCGAGCGGCAAAATGTGGCGCTACGTGAACATTGCCAGCTCAGGGCGGGCGCTATGGCCTCGCCCGTTTCCCGATACCAGCCCACGACGGTTTCGCGCTGGTTGCTGATCGCCAGGGCCGCCACACGCTCCGCGCCAACGGCGGCCACTGTGCGAGAAATCACCTCCAGCGACGCGGCAAGCAGAAGCTCCGCTGACTGTTCTACCCATCCTTCCTGAGGCGTAGCGATCTCAAGCGCGCGGGAAAATTGCGCGATTACCCGCCCGTGGCTATCGAAGGCAACGGCTTTGGCATTGGTCGTGCCCTCATCGAGGGCAATAATAATATCCTTGTTTACCGACATAGCGGACTCCGGCCTTACTGGTGGAGATAGGTCGACACGCCCAGGTATCGCGTAAACGCCTCGTGCAGAATTGAAGCACTGGCAGAATGGTTCATCGCGACATGGTGCTCAAAGCCGTTACGGCAGATCCACGACAGCAGATTTTCCAGGTGGGGAACCTGAATGACCGCCCGACAGCCTACCGTATCCAGGGGATCGTCAACCGATTGGCCTTCGCCGACGTAGGCCTTGATTTCGCCAGTCAGGTCGTCAGTGCTGAGGCGAAAATAGGTCAGCGCGCCGCTTTTCATGCGACCATGCACGGCACCGCAGGTGTTTTCTTTGCCGACGGTGGTGCCAATAATATCGGCCGTTCCCATGTGCGGCGACTCGAGACTGGCCGAGGCAAAGTTCCCGCAATGGAACAGCACACATTTATCGCGATCGTCGCCGAAGTTATTATTCCAGTCCGCGATCGAGGCGGGGCTCAGATTGCTGCTGGCGAGCGCGTACATGGAGAGCGCGCCCATGACATCGACTTCACAGGCGCTTGGCATCAGTTGTCCGGACATCACGCTCATGATGGAGCAGACGTTAATCCCCAGATTTTCCTGTAGCGAGGTCCAGCACTGAATCGCGGTGGTGTCGATATCGTTGGCAACAATCCACTCGCTCAGGACCACAAACAGTTTTGCCATAGTATTCAGTTTATCTGCCGGAATACCGCTGGCGTCGGCATTATCGATCAGCAGGCGGCGCTTCTCATCCACACGAATATCGTCATCACGCAGGCACTTAATCCGGGTAAATACCTCGGATAGATCTAACGTTTCCACTGCGATGCCCAAACGTTCGAGCAGTTTTTCGCTGTAGCGCACGGTGTTAAAGCCCGCAGGACGGGCGCCAATCGCGCCAACGCGTACACCGCGCATACTGTTTACCACGCGACATATCTGCGTGAAGCGCCGGAGATCCTGCTCAAACACCTCGCCGCTAAGTGCGCAAACGTGCTGGGTGGTCAGCGTAAACGGGATACCGTACTGGCGCAGGTTGTTGCAAAGGGAAATTTTGCCGCAGAAGCTATCGCGGCGCGTCGACAACCCCATTTTATCCAGATTATCCTCTTCGGCCTGAATAAGCACCGGGACGTTGAGACCGGAGAGGCGCAGCGTCTCGGCGATGGCTTTTTCATCACCAAAGTTGGGTAACAGCACCACGACACCGTGAATGTTGTCGCGGTGGGTGCGGAACAGCTCGGCGCAAATTTTGGCATCCTGCCGGGTTTCCACGCCACCCAGTTCCGTCTGGGATGGATCAAGCATAATGGTGTTAATCCCAAGGCGGCTAAACAGGGCTACCGCCTGTTCGCGCGCTTCGGCGACCAGATAGCTGGGGAAAAATCCCCGATTGCCAATAATGACGCCCATGGTGAGTTGTTGAGGAATACGGGACATTGCGTTCTCTCCAGTAAGATGTTCTTGTTATTTTTCAGGATGCTTTTTTTGTGTGCAGCTTGCGGGCGTGCTTCGCCACCCCGGCGGCATCGATTTCATGGCGCGCGCGCGTGGCGGCGCGATCGGCGGCAATGGCGTATTGCCCGTCAGGGATACCTAAGCGTTTCAACGGGATAGCGCACCCGGCCTCGGCCAGCACTTCCGCCACCAGACTCCCGACGCCGCCGTTGACGTTGTGTTCTTCCACCGTGATCGCGACCGGACAGGACTGTATTGCCTTTAGTAGCGCCTGGGTATCACAAGGACGAATAGATGGGACACTGATAACGGTGGCGTCAATACCTTCTGCTGCGAGTTGTGCGGCGGCTTCCACTATTTCATGTACCGTTGAGCCCATGGCAACCAACGCAACATCGCGCCCCGAACGCAGCACATCAATGTTGCCCGGAATAAACCGGTAATGTTCGTCATGCAGTTCCGGTAGCGCTTTACCATCGAGGCGGATATACACTGGCCCGATGTGGGCAAGGGCATAATCGATAATCTGTCGGCACTCGCCGGGACTGGACGGCGCGTAAATTTCAATATTGCCAAAACCGCGCAGAACGGCGATATCGTCAATGCTATGGTGAGTGCTGGCCAGCGGACCGTAGCTGGCGCCCGCGTTCAGCCCGAACAGTTTGACGTTGGTGTTGTTGTAGCAAACGTCGACCTTAATCTGCTCATTGGCACGTGAGATAAGGAATGGCGCCGCGTTGCAGGTCACGGCCACTTTCCCCCCCAGCGCCAGGCCGGCGGCAGCGCCAACCAGCGTCTGCTCGGCGATGCCGACGTTGACCAGCCGGCCAGGGAATCTTTTGATAAATGGGGCAATTTTCGCCGTTGAGGTGGAGTCAGCCACTACTGGCACCAGATCCACGCCGCGGTCTACGGCATCAATAAAGGCATTCACCATCACCGTGGCGAGATGTTCGCTATTACTCATCTTTCAGTTCCTCCAGCGCCAGTTCAATTTCTTCTCCTTTCGGTACCCGGTGATGCCACTCGGGCCTTCCCTGAATAAAAGAAATACCTGCGCCTTTGGTGGTATTGGCAATCACGACGTGTGGTTTCCCGTTCGGCTGCAAGCGCTCAAGGGTGGCGACCACCTCCGCCATATCGTTGCCGTTGCACTGTGTGACCTCCATGCCGAAAGCGCGCCATTTTTCATCCAGCGGGTCGGTATTCATGATCTCTTTGGTCGCACCGGCCAGCTGCAGATTATTTTTGTCGTTGATAATAATAAGGTTATCCAGCTGGTAGTGGGCGGCGACCAGCGCGGCCTCCCAGTTGCTGCCCTCCGCCAGTTCGCCATCGCCGGTGACGACAAATACGCGACGCGGGTTGTTATCGCGTTTCGCTGCCAGCGCAATGCCTACCGCCACGGGCAGACCATGGCCCAATGCGCCGGTATTGAGCTCAATACCCGGCGTCTTGTGCTTCACCGGATGTCCAGGCAGATGCGAGTCGGCGTGTTGATAGGTTGCCAGCCAGTCAAGGGGGATAAAGCCTGCCTCGGCCAACACGCAGTAGTAACCGCCGACAGCGTGCCCCTTCGATTGAATATAAATATCGCGCTCGTCGCTCTTTTCTAGCGCAGGAGAGCAGTTAAGGATGCGAAAGTAGAGGGCGGTCAGAAGTTCGACTTGTGACAAATCTGCACCGGTGTGGCCGCCTGCCGGGCTTTCCGCATTTAAGACGATGATGCGGCGGCGGATGGCGCGTGCTTTTTGTTCTAACTCCTTAACGGAGAGTGAAAACGGATTCATAAAACACCTCTTGAAAGTAAATTCTTGTATGAATAAATATTCCAGTAGGGTAAAAAAACACTTTCCATCCTGACTACCTTTTATCGTCGACAAAACAAGGTATTAATAAGTGATTGAATATATATTCACTACTGATTTATTATTCACATAGGTAAGATATGCCCTGTGACGGGGTTTGTCCACGATTTGTACGGCCTATTTTCTAAAAAAGGAGAAAACGATCACATTTGGATCGTCGGGAAAAGGGCGCTGCGCTTGTTATCTATTCAATGATGCATAAAAATAACGAGCAGAAAACAGAGGGGAATGCCATGTCGAAGCAGGATGAACAGCGGTTGCTGGTGAAGATCGCCACGCTTTACTACAGCGAGAATAAAAAGCAGTCCGAGATCGCCTCGCTGCTGCATCTGTCCCAGTCTTTTGTTTCACGGGCGCTTACCCGCTGTCAGAAAGAGGGGCTGGTGAAAATTACCGTGGTCCAGCCGACAAACATTTTTGTCGATCTGGAAAAGGCGATTGAGGAGCGTTTTGGCATTCGACAAGCGATAGTCGTGGATGTGGGCGAGAATGCTAGTTACAGCCAGGTAAAGCATGCCATCGGCAGCGCGGCGGCGCACTATGTCGAAACGCGGCTGCGGCCGGAAGACCTCGTGGGGATCTCGTCCTGGAGCAGTACGATCCGCTGCATGGTGGATGAGATGCATCCGCAGAACATTCGCGCCGCCGGGGTGATTCAGCTGTTGGGCGGCGTCGGTCCCAACGGCAACGTGCAGGCTACCATTTTAACCCAGCAGCTGGCGGCACATTTAGGCTGCCCGGCGTGGCTGTTGCCGTCGCAGAGTATTGAGCATTCCGTGGAGGAGCGCAGCCGTCTGGTAAACAGCCCGGACGTCGCGGCGGTGGTGGCGAAATTTGCCGAAGTGGATGTGGCCATCGTCGGTATTGGTGAACTGGAGCCTTCGCAGCTGCTGAAAAACTCCGGTAACTATTATAATGAAAGCATGCTCCAGCTGCTGGCGGAGCGCGGCGCGGTGGGGGATATCTGCCTGCATTACTATGATGCGGCGGGCAAACCGGTACTGAGCCAGGATGAGGATCCGGTGATCGGGATGGAGCTTGAGCAAATTCGTCGCTGTCCGCAGGTGATTGCGCTGGCCGGCGGCGTGGACAAAGAGAACGCCATCCGCGGCGCGTTGCAGGGCGACTATATTGATGTCCTGATCACCGACTTCCCGACCGCGCGCGCGTTAATTAAGGGCTAAGCGGGGGGGGGAGACTGGCGTGCCTGGCGTGCCAGCGTCGCCAGTTCGTCCGCGCTGAGGCGAGTCATCCGCAACACGGTTTCAGTGTCCATACCGTTCTCTAACATCATCAGCGCGATGCGGCAGGCTTCGCGATGCTCGCCCGCCTGTAAACCTTCCTGAAGCCCCTCTTGCTGGCCTTGCTGTAACCAGCGTTGTTTTCCCTCTTCGCGACCTTTCTGCTTCAGGTACTCGGCAATCGTCATCAGGGTATCCTCATATTGCGGCAGACGTTCGACCAGCTGGTCGATAAAGTTATCCGGGTCGGCGCTATTGCCATGCAGCGACATATAGGTAAATAACGTTTTGAACTGCTGGTGGTCAGTGTATCCCATTAGCACCACCTCCACCAACTGCTGGAGGATATGGCTGAGATCGCGTTGACGGATGTGTTTCTGGACCAGTTCCAGAAGCGCGATCCGCCGATGCTGTAATATGGCGTCGTCGGGAATATCGGTCACATCGACGAGCGGAAAGGCCCCGAGATAAAGCTGTTTTGCCGGTGAGTCAGGTGGAAACTCATCCAGCCAGCACAGTGAAAAGGGATAGGGAGAAATGCTGCCATGATAAAACAGCATGGGAATTACCAGCGGCAGCGCTTTATGGCCGCGATCAAGATGCTGTTGCATGGCCGCGAGGGCATAGCGCAGGAGTCTGAATGCCATATGGCTGTCCGGGGTGCTCTGATGCTCAATGACCACATAGATATAGCCCTCTCCCTTGCTGGTCTGCAGAGAGTAGAGAATATCGGAATAGCTGGCGCGCAGGTTGCCCTCAACAAAGCTCCCGGATTCCAGGTGCAGAGTGCTTAAGTCGCACAGTTGCCGCAGCGCGGGCGGCAGATGAATATCCAGAAAATCGCGTGCGGTTTCGCTGTCGCGCAGAAAGCGCTTAAACAGACTGTCGTGCGGGGTCGAGTGAGGACGTTTTTTCATGGCTTCCTTGCCTGGCAGAGCAGAGTGGCGGGATGCTACCACCGCTTGCCGTCGGGCAGGATTTTTCGATGAGGTTTTGCGAAGCGCCTCGGAGAAAGGCGCATCGTGAGTCAGTCTCGCCTCCTGTGGCCTGAGCCACAGGAGGTCTTGCGGTTACTTATTCTCCATGACCGCTTTCTGGGCGACCACCGCCGCCTTCTGCTGCATCCGGTTTTGCATCTGATCGATAATGACCGCCACAATAATCACGATCCCTTTGATGACCATCTGCCAGAACTCGCTCACCCCCATCATCACCAGTCCGTCGGCGAGAAAACCGATGACAAACGCACCAATCAGCGTACCCAGGATGGTTCCCCGGCCGCCGGCCAGCGATGTTCCGCCCAGTACGACGGCGGCGATAGCATTCATCTCAAAAGCGGTACCGTTAGCCGGATGGCTGGCCAGCAGCTGCGCGGAGACCACTATCCCGGCAATGGCGGCGCAAAAACCGGACAGCGTGTAGACCAGCACTTTAATTTGCTTCACTTTCACGCCGGAGAGCTCGGCGGCGCGCTCATTGTCACCGATCGCATAAACATGGCGGCCAAAGGGCAAACGCCGCGCAATATAGGCGATGATCAGCGCCAGCAGGATCATCAGCCAGATGGCCCACGGGATGCCAAAGAGCGCACCTGCGCCAATTTCATCGAAACCCGTGTTGCCCAGCTGCGGATTGCCCGCGAGCCCGGGGAAGGTTTGGCCATCAGAGGTCAGCATCGCGGCTCCGCGGAGCACATACATGGTACCGAGGGTGCAGATAAACGGCGCCACATTGTAGCGGGTAATGATCCAGCCATTAACGGCGCCAATCAGCGCGCCTATCAGCAGCACCAGGGGCACAATGACCCACACGCTTGGAAAAATGGCGATGCCGAACATCGGCAAGACGATCCCTTTGGTGATAAGCCAGCCGGCTATCATTCCGCAGAGACCGAGCGTAGCGCCAATCGAAAGGTCGATACCGGCAGTGATAATGACAAAGGTGATCCCCAACGCCAGAAAGGCGTTAATCGCAATGTGTTTAATCATAATCACCATGCTGCCAGCGGATAAAAAACCGGGCACGGTCATCGTGAAGAAGCCGACAATCAGGAACAGCGCGATAAAGGTGCGCAGTTTTAATAACAACAGCAGGATATTTTCACGGGAGAGAGAGGCTCCGCCGCGCGGCGCCAGTGCGACCAATTGTGTCATTTTCATCTTAGAACCCCTGAGCGCTTGCTGAAACCAGCGCCGACTCTTCGGCCTGGTCACGAACGATATCGGCGGTCAGTTTGCCGCCTGACATCACCAGGATACGGTCAGAGACCGCCATGATTTCTTTTAAATCGGAGGTGGAGAACACCACCGCCATTCCCTGCTGCGACAATTGCACCATCATGCGAAACACATCCCCCTTGGCGCCGATGTCGATTCCGCGCGTAGGCTCGTCAAGAAACAGCACCTTCGGATTGGTTAACAGCGAACGGCCAATAACCACTTTTTGCTGATTGCCGCCGCTGAGCGCCTGGATCTCGACCTCTGGTGATGAGACCTTAATAGAGAGATTGCCAATCGTGCTGGCGACGACGGCCTCTTCCTCTTTATTGGCAATGGTTAACCCGCGCTGAAGACGACGCCACAGGCTGGCAATGGTCAGATTGCTGGCGACTGACGAGATGGGAAAAATCCCGGTCCGCTTACGATCTTCCGGCACCAGACTCATGCCCATGCGGATACGTTCGGCCGTGGTTAACCGCTGGGGAACCGGTTTGCTGTCCAGCCAGATCTTGCCAAAGTAGTGGCGCGCTGTCCCCAGCAGACATTCAAACAGCTCGGTTCGCCCGGCGCCCATCAGACCGTAGATCCCAATAATTTCACCGGCATGTGCTTTAAAACTGACGTTATCCACCACCGTATTGCCCGCGGCATTCACGCAGGTCAGGTTCTCCACTTCCAACAGTGGGGCGCCGAAGCGGCGATCCGGGGGAAGAAAATGGCTTACCGGATCGCTGCCCAGCATTTCACGGACGATCCATGGCACATCAATTTCACTCACCCTGGCCTCCGCCTGGAATTTGCCGTCACGGAGTATGGTAATGACGTCGCCGATGGCCATCAGCTCCTCCAGACGGTGTGAGATGTAGATAATGGACACCCCCTGACGCGTCAGTTCGCGGATGACCCGAAACAGAATATCCACCTCGGTTTTGCTTAATGCTGAGGTGGGCTCATCAAGGATCAGAATGTCCGCATTTTCCGCCAGCGCTTTGGCTATTTCGACCAACTGCTGCTGACCGACCTTCAGGTTACCCACCAGCTCCCGCGGCGAGATCGGCTGATCGAGTCGCTGCAACAGCTCCGCGGCTTGTCGTTCCTGCTCTGCTTCGTTAATTGGCGTCAGCCCGCGCTGTAGCTCGCGACCAAGAAAGATATTTTCCGCGACGCTAAGATTTTCAAACAGGTTCAGCTCCTGGTGGACCATACCAATGCCGTGGGCGGCGGCCTCGCGGGTGCTGGAGAAATGGACTATGTTGCCGTTGAGCTCCATTTCACCCAGGCTCGGCTGTTGCACACCGGCGAGAATTTTCATGAGCGTTGATTTACCGGCGCCATTTTCGCCAATGATCACGTTAACTTTGCCGCGCCAGACGTTGTAGTCGACGTTATCCAACGCCACCGTGCCGGGGAACAACATCGAAATACCACGGGTGCGTAAAATGATATCCTCTGCGGGTGAACTGGCCATCAGCGCGCCTCCTGTTTTAGCTGAAGAGCGGCCGCATCCTGCAGACTGCCGTTAATAACCGTGACCGCAAAGAGAATATCGACAGGCTTGCCTGTCCAGCTCGCGTCCACTGTCGGCAACGATTTTATCGCCTCCCGGTTGTAGGCGCGTGAAAGCTGTGCAAACTGCACCTGGTTGGTAAAGTCTTCAAATTTGAAACCGCTGGCATCGCGGATGGCATTGCCTCGCATGACAGGACCTAATTGCACGACCAACGGCTGGCCGTGTAGCGTAAGTTTGAGCTTTTGCTCGCGTGGGTTGCCGACGTCAATCCCGGTCACCTCGCTGTTCAGGCGGACAAAGACGCTCTGTGGCGTAGCGCCAGACGCCTGGCGCACTTTTACCAGCGCAGTCGCGTCCAGCGCATGTTGGTTCGCTGCGTCAATCACACGAGATTGCCAGGTTTGTTGCGCGATCTGCTGCGGGGTGAGATGGTCGAAGCTGGGTTTCGCGTTCGGGTCGGCAGGCAGCACTGGCTTGCCATTCTCATCTAAGTCCACCACCGTGCAGGCCGTCAGCAACAGGGCGGCGCACCCCATCAGCACGGCGCCCCATTGTTTTAACCGCATCATTTCCGCCTTACTCGCTGAGGTTGAACATGTTGAGTTTTTTCGCATTGCCACTATCGATGAGGATGCAGTCCATCAACTGCTTCTCTTCTTTCTGGGCTTTCCCGTTCTTGAGGAAAAAGTCCGCCTGTTCCACGGCCATTTGCGCCTGCTTCCAGCCAGGCTGGAGAACCGTGGCTTTAATGTTGCCCTGCTTGAGTATCGAGTCGCGCGTGTAGTCGCTGCCGTCGAAGCCGACGACAATCACGTCGTTTTTACCTGCGGCTTTCAGCGCCGCTTCCGCCCCCAGCGCCATGGTATCGTTGCCGGAAATCACACCGACGATATCCGGATTCGTCTGCAGAATAGCTTCCATACGGGTAAAGGCTTCCGTCTGGCTCCAGTTCGCCGTCTGCTGGGCGACCATTTTCATTTCCGGATAGTCGTCCAGCACATCGTGATAACCCTGCGAGCGGACGCTGGCGTTGGTGTCGGACTGACGACCTAACAGTTCGACATACTTGCCTTTACCGTTGAGGAGACTGGCGAATTTTTCCGCGCCAAGCTGGGCGCCCTGATAGTTGTTAGAGACGATCTGCGCCACGGCGACGCCGGTTTTATTGATCTCTCTGTCGATTAAAAATGCCGGCACACCTGCCGCTTTTGCTTTTTCCAGCGGGCCGACGGTGGCATCCGCGCCAGCGTTATCCAGGATGATGGCTTTGGCTTTCCGCGCAATAGCCGTTTCAATCAATTGGTTTTGTTTGTTGACGTCATCGTCGTGTGAGGCGACCAGGGTGCTGTAACCCAGCTCTTTCGCTTTCGCCGCTGCGCCGTCAGCCTCGGCTTTAAAGAACGGATTATCATGTGAAGGGGTAATGATTGCGATCAGGCCATTATCGGCGGCGAAAAGTGAGCCAGATGCGGCCATCATGGAGGCAAACAGAACAGACTTTATCAGGGTAGTTTTCATTATTATCTCCGCATTGAATATATATTCAATAATGATTTATTATTCAATGTAACCATAAAGCGGCCAGCCAGAACTGTCTACGGTTTGCACAGGTAATTTCTTAAAAAGCGAAAAGGATCACGCTTCGCGAGGCGGGCAGGTACAGGTAATAACGAAATCGTCTTCTATCAGATGGTTGATTTGCAAGGTGAAATGAGCAAGCTGTACGGAGAAGCTGGCGGTAAAACGTAAATGGATCTGCTGCGCAGTGAGTGCCACAATCCGGGCGCTGTGGAAGCCGGGCAGGGCTAAAGCGTGAGAGGACCAGGCCTTAAACCCACTCTCTTTCGCCGAAAAGGCCAGCGTCAGCGCCAGCGGGAAGGGCAGGCCGCTGTGCAATAGCACCTTTTTTTCCGCCTCGTTGATAATGCTGCTTTCCAGCTCCGCCGCCAGCTGTGGAGTAAACCGGCGCTCGATGTCGACGCCCACCGGCCGGTCAGCGACCACCGCCAGCGCGCGCTGGCCGCAGTGGCTGATACTACCGAACCAGGGCGCGGGCCACAGCGGCTGGCGCCGATCGCCAATCGCGGGAGGCTGTTTTTCTCCCACCTCGCGCAGGGCGTACACCGCGGCGATGCGCCCGGCCAGGTGCTCCGCCTGCCGCTTGCGGCCCCAGCCGCTCAGGCTGGCGTGGTAGGGCAGCCACAACAGATCTTCAGGCTGGAAAGTCGCCGGGTCGAAATCGATCTGCTGCAGCGTATAGCCGGCCAGCGGCAGGGGGGCGTGATGTATGCGCATAGGGCAAGAATACCGTGGTTGTCCCCGCCCTTTATCCTGCAAGGGCGGGGCAGGGAGAACCCGCTATCAGAAGTGGGTGTTGACGCTCATATACCAGGTGCGGCCCGATTCGTTGTAGGTCTCGGCGCCGGCGCCGTACATCGTGCCGGTGGCGCCCCCGGTGGTCTGGGCGTTGCCCGCGCGCCAGTGGCGCTTGTCGAAGACGTTATCCACGCCGCCGGTCAGACTAACGTATTTGGTCACGTCCCAGGTCGCGCTCAGGCCGAGGATGCTGTAGGGGCTGACCTCGTTCTTCTCGCTGCCGGTGACCGGTTGACCCTTATAGTTGTACTTCTTCGGCTCCTGTTTGCCGTACCAGGTAAAGGTCGACTGCAGCGAAACGTCATCGCGTACCTGCCAGCTCAGCGTGGAGTTCAGCGTGTATTCCGGGATAATCGACAGCCGATCGCCGGTCTCTTTATTCTTACTCTGCAGCATGTAGGTGATGTTGTTGGTCCAGTTCACGGTCTCGCTCACCGGGACGTTCAGCGTACCTTCCAGGCCTTCCACCACCGCTTTCGGCACGTTTTCCCATTGGTAGAGGTCGGTGCCTTTATTATTTTGATAAACCGGGGCGTAGCCCGCTTCAATTTTGTTGCGATAGTCGTTGCGGAACCACGTGACGCCCGCCAGCCAGCCGTCGCGTTTAAACTCGAGGCCAATCTCTTTGTTGATGCTGGTCTCGGCTTTTAAATCTTCATTCCCCTGCAGATAGCAGCCGTCTTTACTGGCGTAGCAGCCCTGGCCTTTGCTGTAGAGAATGTAGTTCGGGTTGGTCTGATACAGGCTCGGCGCTTTATAGGCACGGGCGATACCCATCTTCAGCGTGAAGTCGTCCCACAGGCCCTGAGACAGATTGAGGGACGGGCTCCAGTTGTTGCCGACGATGCTGTGATGATCGAAACGCAGCGCCGGGGTCAGCATGGTGGTGTCGGTCAGCTCCATGTTGTTCTCAGCGAACAGGGAGAAGATCTCCGCCTTCGAGTAGGGGCTGCGGCCGGTGCTGTCGTAGCCCGGAATTTCTCCCCCCGACAGCGCCTGGGTGTTGGAGGCCTTATCCTTCATGCGCTGCTGGTTCCACTCGCTGCCCAGCGTCAGGTTCTGATTAACCAGATAGTCGAACGGGATGCTGACTTCGCTGTGCAGCATCACATCCGCCAGATCGATATCCGTAAACTGGTTGCTGTTGAAGATCCCCTCGGTCCCCCCGGCGAGGCCTTCGCCTTTGCGCGAGTTGCGGGTACGTTCGTACTGCGCCCAGTTGCTGGTGGTCACCCCGTTGTCCCAGGCGCCGTTCCAGGTGACCGAGTAGGTGTTGCGGTACAGACGGTTGGTCTCTTTGCCGTAGTTCTCTTTTACCAGGTCGTTGGAGTTGGTGTTCTGGGTGTCGCCTGCATAGAGGTTGCCCTGGCGGCTGTAGCCGGCCTCAAACTCCAGCGACTGCATCGGGGCGAATTCCCAGCGCACCAGACCATCGATGTTTTTATTTTTTACCCCTTCGCGCCCGGCCGGCAGGGTGTCGGCATAGATCCCGGTACGTTCGGACTGATGGCCCTGGTTGATGTCCCAGGCGTCGGCCTGGGTTTTGTCGAGGTTACCGAACAGGCGGAAGCTGAAATCGCCGCCCAGCGGGCCGCTGAGGCTGAAGTTGGTGCGCTTGGTGGAGCCTTCGTCTTTGTGCTCCGGGGCGTTCATATAGGTGTTCCAGGAGCCGTGCCACTCATCGCCGGTTTTTTTAGTGATGATATTCACCACGCCGCCGGCGGCGCCGTTGCCGTAGCGGGCGGCGGCCGGGCCGCGAATCACTTCGATGCGTTCGATCATCTCCGGCGGCACCCAGCTGGTGTCGCCGCGGGTGTCGCGCTCGCCGCGCCAGCCGAGACGCACGGAGTTGCGGCTGGTGACCGGCTTGCCGTCGATCAGGATCAGGGTGTTTTCCGGGCCCATGCCGCGGATATCAATCTGGCGGTTATTCCCGCGCTGGCCGCTGGTGGAGTTGCCGGTCAGGTTGACCCCCGGCATGGTGCGAATGATCTCCGAGACGTCGCGCGCTGGCGGACGTTTGCGGATCTCATCGGCGGTGATGGTGGAGACGCCCGGCGCCTGCAGGTTCTGCTCGGCGGCGGTGACCACCATGGTCTCTTCCGCGGCGCTGTTTTTATCGTCGGTGGCGGTTTCCGCTGCGCTTAACGGAAAAGCAACCCCGTAAATTCCCAGATTGACCAGCAAGGCCAGGGATTTGATCCTGTTATTCATTGTTATTCCTGCTTTTTTGTCGCCACGTTCCCCAAACGCCCCTTCCCACCGGGAGGGGAGGCGGCATAAATGTTGCCGGAAGAGGGCAAAGGCACTCCGTCGCTAGCTGAATAAGCTCTCTTCGACATGTGTTGTGAAAGACGCGCTTCCCACGGCGCGCTAATACGCTATTGCAAATGCAAATAGTTATCAATAATATTATCAATAAAGAATGACAATTAATTAAAAAAGTCACGCGATACATAGGGTTAATGACTGAATGTTAACGACAGGAAGCGAGGAGTGGTGGCGAACTCTGCAGGGACCGCAGTCCCGGGCGGTGGATGACGCCATCGAGGTGACGTTCTGGTGGCGGGATCCGGTGGGGGATGAAACGCGTTCTCCACGCCGTCGGGTATGGCTCTATATCACCGGCGTGACCGACCACCATCAAAATGCGCGACCGCAATCGCTGCAACGTCTGCCCGGGACCGACGCCTGGTGCTGGCGAACCACGCTGTCGCCGACCTGGCGCGGCAGCTACTGCTTTATTCCCTCCGACCGTGATGATGATTTTTCCCCTGAGGTGTTCAGCGCCGATAAGCCGGACCGCGCGCTGCTGCGCGAAGGCTGGCGCAAACTGCTGCCGCGGGCGATAGCCGATCCGCTGAACCCGCACAGCTGGCGGGGCGGACGCGGCCATGGAGTCTCCGCCCTGGAGATGCCGCAGGCGCCGGCGCAGCCCGGCTGGGATCAGCTTAATGAGGCGCATCCTCCCGCCCGTTGCCTTGAGTGGCGCAGCGCGCGTCTGGGCAACCATCGCCGGGTCTGGATCTACACCCCCGGCGAGGCCGTCGACCCGCAAACGCGGCCCCTGGCGATCCTGCTTGACGGCCAGTTCTGGGCCGAAAGCATGCCGGTGTGGTCGCCGCTGGCCGCGCTGACCCGCGAGGGGAGGCTGCCGCCGGCGGTCTACCTGCTGATCGACGCGATCGACAACCAGCGCCGCGGGGTTGAGCTGCCCTGTCATCGCGATTTCTGGCTGGCGGTGCAGGAGGAGCTCCTGCCGCTGGTCCGCGGTCACGTCCCGTTCAGCGACCGCCCGGAGCGGACGGTGGTGGCCGGGCAAAGCTTCGGCGGCCTGGCGGCAATGTTCGCCGCCCTCAACTGGCCGCAGCGCTTTGGCTGCGTGCTCAGCCAGTCAGGCTCCTACTGGTGGCCGCATCGCGATGGCAGCGGGACGGGCTTTATCGGCGAACGTCTCCGCCAGGGCGAGGCGTCCTCGGCCGGGCTGCGCATCTGGCTGGAAGCGGGCCAGCGTGAACCGATTATTTTTCGCGCCAACCAGGCGCTGCTGGCGCAACTTACCACAACGCAGCAGACGATTTTCTGGCGTCAGGTTGACGGCGGGCATGATGCGCTTTGCTGGCGCGGCGGGCTGACGGCGGGGCTGATCCAGCTCTGGCAGCCTCTGCTGTCGCCCCCTTAGCACAGCGCTTTACGACAGGAGTTTGATATGCAATTCAGTAACCCCTTCGACAATCCGCAAGGGCAGTTTTACATTCTGCGCAATGACCAGCGGCAGTTCAGCCTGTGGCCGGGGCATTGCGCGCTGCCTGCCGGCTGGACGGTGGTGTGCCCTCCGCAGTCGGTCGAGGCGTGCAACGCCTGGCTGGCGGCCAACTGGCCGACACTGACCCCCGCCCATCATGCGGCATAAGGAGCTGACCATGACCACTCGTTTACCGCTGGTTGCCGCGCAGCCGGGGATCTGGATGGCCGAGCGCCTCTCCACTCTGCCTGGCGCCTGGAGCGTGGCCCACTATGTTGAACTGCGCGGCGCGCTCGACCCGGCGCTGCTGGGTAAGGCGATTGTCGCCGGGCTGCAGCAGGCGGATACCCTCAGCCTGCGCTTTGAGGAAGAGGAAGGGGAAGTCTGGCAGTGGCTGGCGGCGGAACGCACCTTTGGCGAACCGCCGATCGTTGACCTGCGTACGGCGCCGGATCCGCATTGCGCCGCCACGGAGCGGATGCAGGCGGATCTGGCGCAGGATCTGCGCGTCGATGGCGGCAACCCGCTGGTGTTCCATCAGCTGCTACGCGTCGGCGACGACCAATGGTACTGGTATCAGCGCTATCACCACTTGCTGGTGGATGGCTTCAGTTTCCCGGCGATTACCCGGCAGATCGCCGCCATTTACCGCGCCTGGCAGCGTGGAGAAACCACCCCGGAATCGCCTTTCACCCCCTTTGCCGAAGTGGTGGACGAGTACCAGCGCTACGCCGGCAGCGAGGCCTGGCAGAGGGATAAAGCCTTCTGGCAGGCCCAGCGCCAGGCGTTACCGGCTCCCGCCTCGCTCTCTGCCGCCCCGCTGGGCGGGCGCGCCGCCGGGAGCGATATCTGGCGGATGAAGCTGGCGATGAACGCCGACGCCTTCCGCCGCCTGGCCGGCCATGCGCCGCAGTGTCAGCCCGCTGACCTGGCGCTGGCGCTCACCACGCTGTGGCTGGGCCGCCTGTGCAACCGGATGGACTACGCGGCGGGCTTTATCTTTATGCGCCGGATGGGCTCAGCGGCGCTGACCTCGACGGGGCCGGTGCTCAACGTCCTGCCTCTGGCGGTGCATATTGACGCCCAGGAGACGCTGGCGGACCTGGCGATGCGCCTCGCCGCGCAGCTGAAAAAGATGCGCCGCCATCAGCGCTATGACGCCGAGCAGATCGTCCGCGACAGCGGCAAAGCGGCCGGGGACGAACCGCTGTTCGGCCCGGTGCTGAACGTCAAAGTCTTTGATTACCAGGTGGATATCGACGGCGTCGAGGCGGTGACTCACACCCTCGCCACCGGCCCGGTCAACGATCTCGAGCTGGCGCTGTTCCCGGATGAGACCGGCGGGCTGTCGCTGGAGATCCTCGCTAACAAGGCCCGGTACGATGAAGCCGAGCTGCGTCGCCACATGGCGCGACTGACCGCGCTGCTGGCGCAGTTTGCCGCCGATCCGACGCTACGCTGCGGCGAAGCGGAGATGCTCTCCGCCGACGAGCAGGCCCGGCTGGCGGCGGTCAACGATACCGCTATGCCGCTGCCCGCCACCACCCTCAGCGCGCTGGTGGCCGACCAGGCGCGGAAGACCCCGGATGCCCCGGCGCTGGCGGATGCTAACTGGCAGTTCAGCTATCGTGAGATGCGTCAGCAGGTGGTGGCGCTCGCGCAGCTGCTGCGTCAGCGCGGCGTGAAGCCGGGCGACAGCGTGGCGGTGGCCCTGCCGCGCTCGGTGTTCCTGACCCTGACGCTGCACGGCATTGTCGAAGCGGGAGCCGCCTGGCTGCCGCTGGACACTGGCTACCCGGACGACCGCCTGCGGATGATGCTGGAAGACGCCCGGCCGTCGCTGCTGATCGCCACGGAGGATCAGCTGGCCCGCTTCAGCGATATCCCCGGGCTGGAGAGCCTCTGCTACCAGCAGCCGCTGGCCGTTGCGGATGACGCGCCGCTGGCGCTGTCAAAACCGGAGCATACCGCCTATATCATCTTTACCTCTGGCTCCACCGGGCGGCCAAAAGGGGTGATGGTCGGCCAGACCGCCATCGTCAACCGCCTGCTGTGGATGCAGGATCGTTATCCGTTATCTGCCGACGACGTGGTGGCGCAGAAAACGCCGTGCAGTTTTGACGTTTCGGTGTGGGAGTTCTGGTGGCCGTTTATCGCCGGCGCGCAGCTGGTGATGGCCGAGCCGGAGGCGCACCGCGACCCGCAGGCGATGCAGCAGTTCTTCGCCCACTACGGCGTGACCACCACCCACTTTGTGCCGTCGATGCTGGCGGCGTTTGTCGCCTCGCTGGATGCCGACAGCGTGGCCGCCTGCCGCACGCTGCGGCGGGTATTCTGCAGCGGCGAAGCGCTGCCGACAGAATTGTGCCGCGAATGGGAGCGCTTGACCGGCGCGCCGCTGCATAACCTGTACGGCCCGACGGAAGCGGCGGTGGACGTCAGCTGGTATCCGGCCTGCGGGCCTGAGCTGGCGGCGGTGACTGGCAGCAGCGTGCCGATTGGCTGGCCGGTATGGAACACCGGGCTGCGCATTCTTGATGCCGCGATGCGCCCGGTGCCGCCGGGGGTGGCGGGGGATCTCTATCTCACCGGCATTCAGCTGGCGCAGGGCTATCTGGGGCGTCCGGACCTCACCGCCAGCCGCTTTATCGCCGACCCGTTTGCCCCCGGCGAGCGGATGTATCGCACCGGCGACGTGGCGCGCTGGCTGGCGAACGGTGCGGTGGAGTATCTTGGCCGCAGCGACGATCAGCTGAAGATCCGCGGGCAGCGCATCGAGCTTGGCGAGATTGACCGGGTGATGTCGGCCCTGCCGGACGTGGCGCAGGCGGTGAGTCATGCCTGCGTCTTCAACCAGGCGGCGGCGACCGGCGGCGATGCCCGGCAGCTGGTGGGCTATCTGGTCTCTGACTCCGGCCTGCCGCTGGATACCGCGGCGCTGAAAGCGCGGCTGGCGGAACAGCTGCCGCCGCATATGGTCCCGGTGGTGCTGATGCAACTCCCCGACCTGCCGCTCAGCGCCAATGGCAAACTGGACCGCAAAGCGCTGCCGCTGCCGACCCTCGGCGGCGAGCGCAGCGGCCGGCCGCCGGAGCCCGGGATGGAAACCGTTGTCGCCGCCGCCTTCAGTCAGCTGCTGGGCTGCGAGGTGAATGATATCGACGCCGATTTCTTCGCCCTCGGCGGCCATTCGCTGCTGGCGATGCGCCTGGCGGCGCAGCTCAGCCGCCAGCTGGCGCGGCAGGTGACCCCGGGGCAGGTGATGGTGGCCTCGACGGTGGGCAAACTGAGCGCGCTGCTGGCCGCCGATCTCAGCGATGAGCAGGCTCAGCGCCTGGGGCTGGATGCGCTTCTGCCGCTGCGCGAGAGCGACGGCCCAACGCTGTTCTGTTTCCATCCGGCCTCCGGCTTCGCCTGGCAGTTCAGCGTGCTCGCGCGCTATCTCAGCCCGCGCTGGTCGATTACCGGTATTCAGTCGCCGCGCCCGCAGGGGCCGATGGCCGGCGCCGCCAGCCTCGACGAGGTGTGCGAGCATCATCTGCAAACGCTGTTGGCGCAGCAGCCGCACGGTCCTTATTACCTGTTCGGCTATTCGCTCGGCGGTACCTTAGCCCAGGGCATTGCCGCCCGCTTGCGCCAGCGCGGCGAAGCGGTGGCCTTCCTCGGCCTGCTGGATACCTGGCCGCCGGAGACGCAAAACTGGGCGGAGAAAGAGGCGAACGGGCTGGATCCGGCGGTGCTGGCGGAAATTGCCCGCGAGCGCGAAGCGTTCCTCGCCGCCCAGCAGGGGCAAGCCTCCGGCGAGCTGTTCAGCGCCATCGAAGGCAACTATGCCGACGCGGTGCGGCTGTTAACCACCGCGCACAGCGCGAAGTTTGACGGCAAGGCGACGCTGTTCGTGGCGGAGAAGACGCGGCAGGCGGGGATGGATCCGCAGGTCGTATGGGGCCCGTGGGTGGGCGAGCTGGAGGTGTTCAGCCAGAACTGCGCCCACGTCGACATTATCTCCCCGCAGGCCTTTGAAGCCATCGGCCCGGTGGTCAGGGAGATTCTGGGATAACGGTTGAGTTCGGGCTACAGCAGGTAGCCCGGCTCAGCGTCGCGCAAGCCGGGGAAAGGGGAAATTACCGGCGGCCCAGCGGCACCACCAGCGGCGTATGCGCCACCGGATCCTCAATGATCGTGCAGCGCAGACCGTAAATCCGTTCAATCAGATCCGCCGTGACGATCTCCTTCGGCGCCCCCTCGGCGACGATCTTACCGTCGCGCAGGGCGATCAGGTGGGTGGCGTAGCGGCAGGCCTGGTTAAGATCGTGCAGCACCGCCGCCAGGGTATAGCCCTTCTCGCGATTCAGCTCGCTCAACAGCTCCAGCAGGTCGATCTGATGGCTGATGTCCAGCCAGGTGGTCGGCTCATCCAGCAGCATAATCGCCGTCTCCTGGGCCAGCACCATCGCAATCCACGCCCGCTGCCGCTGGCCGCCGGAAAGCGTATCGACGCTCTGCAGCGCCAGGTCGCTGATCCCGGTGGCCCGCATCGCATTATTCACCGCCGCTTCATCTTCTTTGCGCCAGCGGGTGAACAGCGGCTGGTGCGGGTAGCGCCCGCGGGCCACCAGCTCCTGCACCGTAATATCGCCAGGAGTGGTGGCATTTTGCGCCAGCAAGCCGATGCGGCGGGCGACCTCTTTACTGGCGTACTGCTGGATCTGCGCGCCGTCGAGCCAGACATGGCCGCTGGCCGGCGTCATCAGACGGCTGAGGGTGCGCAGCAGCGTCGACTTGCCGCAGCCGTTGGGGCCGATAATGGCGGTGAAGTGGCCGTCAGGGATGGTCACGTTCAGCGACTCGGCGATGGTCTTGTTCCCGTAGGCCAGGGTTAACTGCTCGCCGCGCAAACGGGAGGGGACAGCACTCATTTTTTGCGGGACTCCTGAATCAACAATGCAATAAGGTAAATACCGCCGAGGCTGACGGTTAGTACGCCCACCGGCAGCTGCCAGGGCATAAACAGCCGCTGGGCGCCGTAATCGGCCAGCGCCAGCAGCAGCGCGCCGCACAGGGCCGACTGGGTCAATCCCCAGCGGGCCGTGCCGCTCAGGCGGCGGGCGATGTGCGGCGCCACCAGCGCGATAAATGAGATGGGCCCTGCCAGCGCCGTCGAGGCGGCGGTGAGCACCACCGCCACCAGCATCAGCAGCAGGCGCGAACGCTCGACCTGCACGCCCAGCGCGCAGGCGGTATCGTCGCCCATCTCCAGCAGCCGCATCCGACGAACCAGCAGGGCGCTGCCCACCAGCATCAGCAGGATCAGCGGCGCCGACGGCCAGGTTTTACCCCAGGTCAGGCCGTTAAGCGATCCGGCGTTCCACAGGCCCGCAGAAAGGGCGGTCTCCAGCGAGGCGCGCAGCAGCAGCCAGGTGTTGAAGGCCACCAGCATGGCGCGCACGCCGATGCCGATAATAATCAGGCGGAAGGTCTCGATCCCGTTGCGCCAGGCCAGCAGCCAGACCACCAGCGAGGTGAGTACCCCGCCGGCCATCGCCGCCAGGGCAATCGCCGTCAGGTTCTGGCCGAAGAGAACCATCGCCACCAGCACGCCGCTCCAGGCGCCGGTGTTAAAGCCCATCACGTCCGGGCTGCCGAGCGGGTTACGGGTCAGCGACTGGAAAATGGCGCCGCTGACGCCGAGCGCGGCGCCGATGAGCAGCGCCATTAACACCCGCGGCAGCCGCCATTCGTTCACCACCATCGCGACGTTGCGCGGCGCGTCGCCGAACAGGGCGGAGAAGACCTGGTCAATCGTTAGCGGCACCGGGCCTTGCGCCAGCCCGAGCAGGGAAATCAACAGGCTGGCGGCCATCAGCAGCAGACAGCTGGCTATCAGGCGGCGGGACGGGGCAATCACAGGCCACCTCCGCGCGGCTGGCGCCGCACCAGCCAGATCAGCACCGGCGCGCCGAGAAAGGCGCTCACCACCGATACCCGCAGTTCGCCGGGCACCAGCAGGCGGCCAATCACGTCGGCAAACAGCAGCAGGGCCGGGGTGGCCAGCAGGGTGACCGGCAGCGACCAGCGATGATCGGCCCCCACCAGCCAGCGGGCCATATGCGGCATCATCAGGCCGATAAAGGCGATCGGGCCGACCACGGCGGTGGCGCTGCCGCACAGGACGGTAATCACAATCAGGCCGATCAGCTGGGTGCGGGCGACGCTGCTGCCGAGGGCGGTGGCGGTATCGTTACCGAGGCTCAGGCTGTTAAGCGCCCGGCTCAGCAGCAGGGCGGCGATCCCCGCCATCGCCACCGGCAGCAGGACAATTTTCAGGGTTTGCAGGGTGCGAATATCCAGCGAACCGGCCTGCCAGAAGCGCAGCTGATCGTAGACGTCCGGGTTGAGCAGGGCGATGCCGTTGGACAGCCCCTCCAGTACCGCCGCGAGGGCGACCCCGGCGAGGGTGAGGCGCACCGGGCTCAGCTGGCCGCCGCCCTGGCTGCCGGTGAAGGCCACCAGCAGCGAGGCGCAGAGCGCGCCGCAAAACGCCAGCAGCAGCTGTTCCTGCGGGGAGGTGATCCCGAACAGCGCAGCGCCGAGGACGATGGCGAAGCTGGCGCCGGAGTTGACCCCCAGCAGGCCGGGGTCGGCCAGCGGGTTACGGGTGAGCGTTTGCATCAGCGCGCCGGCGAGGCCGAGGGCGACGCCGGCCAGCAGACCGGCCAGGGTGCGCGGCAGGCGCGCGTCCAGCACGATGGTGCAGTCGGCGCTTTGACAGGTTCCGCTAAAGGCGGTGAATACCGTGCCGATCGGCAACGATTTGGCGCCGATGGTCAGGCTAAGCGCGGCGGCTAAGGCGAGTAACAGCAACAATCCGGGCACGGCGACAGAGCGTACCGCGGTCGTAGAAAACGACATAACTGACATCCCTGATATGATAATGATAGTAATTATCGTTATCGATTTTATTCAGCTATGGTAGCATGACCCACAGTAAAAAGGGTATTAAAAATAACGACAAGGCGCTGTAATGAACCGACAATCCTGGCTGCTCAACCTCAGCCTGCTGAAAACTCACCCGGCGTTTCGCGCCGTTTTTATCGCTCGCTTTATCTCTATTCTGTCGCTTGGCCTGCTGGGCGTGGCCATCCCGGTGCAGATCCAGATGATGACCCATTCGACCTGGCAGGTCGGGTTGTCGGTGACGCTGACCGGCGCGTCGATGTTTATTGGCCTGATGGTGGGGGGCGTACTGGCCGACCGCTATGAGCGCAAACGCCTGATCCTGCTGGCGCGCGGCACCTGCGGCGTGGGCTTTGTCGGCCTGTGTCTGAACGCCCTGCTGCCGGAGCCGTCGCTGGCGGCGATCTACCTGCTGGGGATCTGGGATGGGTTCTTCGCCTCGTTGGGGGTGACCGCGCTGCTGGCGGCGACGCCGGCGCTGGTGGGGCGGGAAAATCTGATGCAGGCCGGGGCCATCACTATGCTCACGGTGCGCCTGGGCTCGGTGATTTCGCCGATGATCGGCGGCCTGCTGCTGGCCTCCGGCGGCGTGGCCTGGAATTTCGGCCTGGCGGCGGCGGGGACCTTTATCACCACCTTAACCCTGCTGCGTCTGCCACAGCTGCCGCCGCCTCCGCAGCCGCGCGAGCATCCGCTGCGTTCCCTGCTGGCGGGGCTGACCTTCCTCTGCCAGAGTCCGCTTATCGGCGGGATTGCGCTGCTCGGCGGCCTGCTGACCATGGCCAGCGCGGTGCGGGTGCTCTATCCGGCGCTGGCCGGGAGCTGGCAGATGTCGGCCGGGCAGATTGGCCTGCTGTACGCCGCGATTCCGCTCGGCGCGGCGCTGGGGGCGTTGACCAGCGGCCAGCTGGCCCAGACCGTGCGGCCGGGCGCGCTGATGCTGGCGACGACGGTGTGCTCCTTTGTCGCCATTGCGCTGTTCAGCCTGATGCCGCACTGGGCGTTGGGCGCGCTGTGCCTGGCGCTGTTTGGCTGGCTGAGCGCTATTAGCTCGCTGCTGCAGTACACCCTGATCCAGACCCAGACGCCGGAACATATGCTCGGGCGAATTAACGGTCTGTGGACCGCGCAGAACGTTACCGGCGACGCCATCGGCGCGGCGCTGCTCGGCGGGTTAGGGGCGGTGATGACGCCGATCGCTTCCGCCAGCGCCAGCGGCTGGACGCTGGCCCTCGTCGGCGTGCTGCTGGTGGGGCTGCTACGCGAGCTGCGCCGTTTCCAGCGCCCGGAAATAGTCAACGAAAGCTGAGTACGGTGTGATTGCCCGGTGGCGGCTACGCCTTACCGGGCCTACGGTACGGCAGGCCGGTGCAAGCTCAGTAGGCCGGTGCAAGCGTAGCGCCGCCCGGCAAAGCGTTCCGACCGCATACTCGTCATGATGCCCGGTGGCGGCTGCGCCTTACCGGGCCTGGGGTACGGCAGGCCGGTGCAAGCTCAGTAGGCCGGACAAGCGCCGCGCCGCCCGGCAAGGTGTTCCGACCGCGTACCCGTCCTGATGCCCGGTGGCGGCTGCGCCTTACCGGGCCTACGATACGGCAAGCCGGTGCAAGCTCAGTAGGCCGGGCAAGCGCAGCGCCGCCCGGCAAAGCGTTCAGGCTGCGTTCCCGTCCCGATGGCACGGCCCGCGTTAGCCGAACAGGCTGGAGAGACGCTGGAGCACCAGCAGGGCGCTGTAGTAGTCAAGACGGAAGGTCTCGGTGCCCAGCGGGTAAACGCGTTTGCCTTCGACCGCCGGGAGATGCGCCAGCAGCGGGTTGGCGTAAATGGCATCGACATCTTTCTGGTCGCCGGCGAACAGGAACAGGCTCTGGCCGTTCAGACCGGCGGCCAGGTTCTCCCCGCCCAGCTGCACGATATCGTGGCGTTTGCCTTGACTATGGCTGGCGGGCAGGCCGCCCGGCAGCGTCGCCAGGCTAAAGCCCAGCTGTTCGAGCATCTGCCCCTGGGCCGATTCCGGCGTCCAGATATTGGCGCTGTGCGCGGCGGCGGTATAGACGAGGGCGGTGACCGGCTGCGGCGGCAGCTTCATTTTTTCTTTTAACGAAACGAGCTGTTTATTGAAGTCGGCGATGCGCGCGCTGGCCTGTTGCTCATGGCCGGTGATCTGTCCCAACTGGGTAAGCAGCGTTTGCCAGCTTTTATCGTCATAGTTGATGACCAGCGTCGGGGCGATCGTTTTGAGCTGATCGTACAGCGGCAGGGCGGAGTCGCCGCCGGTGGCGCTCACCAGGATCAGATCTGGCATCTGGGCGGCCACCGCTTCCGCGCTCGGTTCGCCGATGTACAGCCGCGTCAGCTTGCGGGCTTTGGCGACCTCACTCCACTGGCGCAGAAAGCCCTGGCTATCGGCCACGCGGTTGTTCGGGGTGGTGGCGCCGCTGGCGACCACCGGGGCGTCGATCGCCAGCAGCGAGCCGGTGAGGGTCACGCTGGTGGAGACAATGCGCAGCGGCTGGCTCGGCAGGGTGTGCGTCCCGTAGCTGTCGGTGACCTGGCGCGGCCAGTCCGCCGCCTGGGCTGAGGTAATTCCTAAAAACAACAGCATCCCGGCCAGCGCACCGCGGCGGTAAAAAGAAGAGAAGTTCACGTCATCGCATCCTGATTCGAAGGGTAATAAATGCGTCTCATTTTCAACTTTGCGCCGACAGGATGCAAGCCAAAGTGGCGGCGCGATGACGTAACGCGGTTGACATGACGGGCAATACCTTTTAGGTTAGCCAACCAAAATACAAATGATAATTATTCGTAATATATTTATCGTTTTTGGAGGATGATATGGAAACGTCACTGGCTGAGGATGTACAGAAATCTACCCGGACCTTATCGCCGGACAGCTTCTTCTTTATGTCGCCGTACCGCAGTTTTAGCACCTCAGGCTGCTTCCGCCGCTTCTCAGCGCCCGCCGACGGCGGCGATGCGCTGAATGGCGAGTTCCAGCAGCAGATGGCCGCCGCCTTTGCCGAGGCCCGGGCGGCGGGGATCCGCAAGCCGGTGATGGTTGGGGCCATCCCGTTCGACACCTGTCAGCCTTCCGAGCTCTATATCCCGGAGCGCTGGGAAGCGTTCTCGCGCCCGGAAAAACAGCGTTCCGCCCGCTATGCCGCGCCGCTGGAGGCGATGGAGGTGGTGGAGCGCCGGGAGATCCCGGAACAGGATGCGTTTTTAGCCATGGTGGAACGCGCCGCCGCGCTGACCGCCACGCCGGAAGTGGACAAAGTGGTGCTATCACGACTTATCGATATCACCACCCGCGATCCTGTCGATAGCGGCGCCCTGATGGAGCGACTGATCGCCCAGAACCCCGCCAGCTTCAACTTCCATGTGCCCCTCTCCGACGGCGGCGTGCTGCTGGGCGCCAGCCCGGAGCTGCTGCTGCGTAAAGAAGGACCGCACTTCAGCTCGCTGCCGCTGGCCGGCTCCGCCCGCCGCCAGCCGGACGATGTGCTGGACCGCGAAGCGGGCAACAGGCTGCTGGCGTCCGGCAAAGATCGCCACGAGCATGAACTGGTGACCCAGGCGATGAAGAGCGTGCTGGGCCCGCGCAGCAGCCAGCTGTCGCTGCCGGCATCGCCGCAGCTGATCACCACCCCGACGCTCTGGCATCTGGCGACGCCGATCGAGGGCACGGCGCTGGCGGAAGAAAACGCCATGTCGCTGGCCTGCCTGCTGCACCCGACTCCGGCGCTCAGCGGCTTCCCGCACCAGGCGGCGAAGCGCCTGATTGCCGACCTGGAACCCTTCGACCGCCAGCTGTTCGGCGGCATCGTCGGCTGGTGTGACGATGAAGGCAACGGCGAATGGGTGGTGACCATCCGCTGCGCGCGTCTGCAGCAGCGTACGCTGCGCCTGTTTGCCGGCGCGGGCATCGTTCCAGCCTCCTCGCCGCTGGGCGAATGGCGCGAAACCGGCGTCAAACTGACCACCATGCTTAACGTATTTGGCTTGAATTAAGAGGCAAGGATGATTGCATTTACCCGTTGGCCGGATGAGTTCGCGGCCCGCTATCGCCAAAAAGGCTACTGGCAGGATCTGCCATTAACCAATCTGATCACCCGTCACGCGGAAAACGACGCCGTGGCGATTATCGATGGCGATCGACACATTAGCTACCGCCAGTTTAACCAGCGGGTGGACAACCTTGCCTGCTCTCTGCAGCGTCAGGGACTGAAGCGCGGGGAAACCGCGCTGGTGCAGCTGGGCAACGTCGCCGAGTTTTACATCACCTTCTTCGCGCTGCTGCGCATCGGCGTCGCGCCGGTGAGCGCGTTGTTCAGCCACCAGCGCAGCGAGCTTAACGCCTACGCCGCGCAGATTAAACCGGCGCTGCTGATCGCCGACCGCGAGCACGCGCTGTTTACCGACGATAGCTTTCTTCACGCGTTTATCGCTGAACATCCTTCCCTGCGCGTGGCGCTGCTGCGTAACGACGGCGGCGAGCGCGATCTGGCGACGGAGATTAACCGCCCGGCGGATAACTTTATCGCTAACCCAACCCCTGCCGACGAAGTGGCTTTTTTCCAGCTCTCCGGCGGCAGCACCGGGACGCCGAAGCTGATCCCGCGTACCCATAACGACTACGACTACAGCATTCGCCGCAGCAACGAGATCTGCGGGATTAACGCTGAGACGCGCTACCTCAACGCGCTGCCGGCGGCGCATAACTATGCGATGAGCTCCCCGGGGTCGCTGGGCGTTTTCCTCGCCGGCGGGCGGGTGATCCTCGCCGCCGACCCCAGCGCCACCCTCTGTTTCCCGCTGATTGAAAAACATCAGATCAACGTCGCCTCGCTGGTGCCGCCGGCGGTCAGCCTGTGGCTGCAGGCGATCCATGAATGGGGCGGCAATGCCCAGCTGCAGTCGCTGCAGCTGCTGCAGGTCGGCGGCGCGCGCCTGTCGGCGACCCTTGCCGCGCGCATCCCGGCGGAAATTGGCTGCCAGCTGCAGCAGGTGTTCGGCATGGCGGAGGGGCTGGTGAATTACACCCGCCTTAATGACAGCCCTGAGCGGATCATTCATACCCAGGGCTGCCCGATGTGCCCGGACGATGAAGTGTGGGTGGCGGATGCCGACGGCAACCCGCTGCCGCGCGGCGAAGTGGGCCGCCTGATGACCCGCGGGCCGTACACCTTCCGCGGCTACTACAACAGCCCGCAGCATAACGCGGAAGCCTTTGACGCCGACGGGTTTTACTGTTCCGGCGATCTGATATCGATCGATGAAGACGGGTATATCACCGTCCAGGGCCGGGAAAAAGACCAGATCAACCGCGGCGGCGAGAAGATCGCCGCCGAAGAGATCGAAAACCTGCTGCTGCGCCATGAGGCGGTGATCCACGCCGCGTTGGTCAGCATTGAAGACAACCTGCTGGGCGAGAAGAGCTGCGCTTACCTGGTGGCGACCTCGCCGCTGCGCGCCATCGCGGTGCGCCGCTTCCTGCGCGAGCAGGGAGTGGCTGAATTTAAACTGCCGGACCGCGTGGAGTGCGTTGCCGCGCTGCCGCTGACGCCGGTGGGCAAAGTCGATAAGAAACAATTACGTCAGTGGCTGGCCGAAGGCAAGCTGGGCTGAAGGAGAACAGAAAATGGCAATCCCTAAATTACAGGCTTACGCGCTGCCGGAAGCCAGCGATATCCCGGCGAACAAAGTCAGCTGGGCCTTTGAGCCCTCCCGCGCCGCGCTGCTGATCCACGATATGCAGGAGTATTTCCTCAATTTCTGGGGCGAAAACAGCGCGATGATGGAGAAAGTGGTGGCCAATATCGCCGCCCTGCGCGACTTCTGCAAACAGAACGGCATTCCGGTGTACTACACCGCCCAGCCGAAAGAGCAGAGCGATGAAGATCGCGCGCTGCTGAATGATATGTGGGGGCCGGGGCTGACCCGTTCGCCGGAGCAGCAGCAGGTGATTGCCGCCCTGGCGCCGGATGAAGACGACACCGTGCTGGTGAAATGGCGCTACAGCGCGTTTCATCGCTCGCCGCTGGAGGCGATGCTGAAGGAGAGCGGCCGCGACCAGCTGATCATCACCGGCGTGTATGCCCATATCGGCTGCATGACCACCGCCACCGACGCCTTTATGCGCGATATCAAACCGTTCTTTGTCGCCGACGCGCTGGCGGACTTCAGCCGCGAAGAGCACCTGATGGCGCTGAAATACGTCGCCGGCCGCTCCGGCCGCGTGGTGATGACCGAAGCGCTGTTGCCGCTGCCGGCCTCCAAAGCGGCGCTGCGCGCGCTGATCCTGCCGCTGCTCGACGAATCCGACGAACCGCTGGATGATGAAAACCTGATCGACTACGGTCTGGATTCGGTGCGGATGATGGCCCTGGCCGCCCGCTGGCGCAAAGTGCACGGCGATATCGACTTCGTGATGCTGGCGAAAAACCCGACCATCGACGCCTGGTGGGCGCTGCTTTCCCGCGAGGTGCGATAATGGCGGCGCTGGATTTTCGCGGTCAGACCGTGTGGGTGACCGGCGCAGGTAAAGGGATCGGTTATGCCACCGCGCTGGCTTTTGTGGAGGCCGGCGCCAACGTCATCGGTTTCGACCTCGCCTTTGACGGCGAACGCTACCCGTTTGCGACCGAAACGCTGGACGTCGCCGATGCCGACCGGGTGCGCGAGGTGTGCAGCCGCCTGTTGGCGAACACCGAGCGGTTAGACGTGCTGGTGAACGCCGCCGGGATCCTGCGCATGGGCGCCACCGACCAGCTAAGCGCGGAAGACTGGCAGCAGACCTTCGCGGTCAACGTCGGCGGGGCGTTCAACCTGTTTCAGCAGACGATGGCCCAGTTCCGTCGCCAGCGGGGCGGGGCCATCGTCACCGTCGCCTCCGATGCCGCGCACACGCCGCGCATCGGCATGAGCGCCTATGGCGCCTCGAAGGCGGCGCTGAAAAACCTGGCGCTGACCGTCGGCCTTGAGCTGGCGGGCAGCGGGGTGCGCTGTAATCTGGTCTCGCCGGGCTCTACCGATACCGATATGCAGCGCACGCTGTGGGTCAGCGACGATGCGGAGCAGCAGCGGATCCGCGGTTTCGGCGAGCAGTTTAAGCTCGGCATCCCGCTGGGTAAGATTGCCCGCCCGCAGGAGATTGCGAATACCATTCTGTTCCTCGCCTCTGCTCATGCCAGCCATATCACCCTGCAGGATATCGTGGTGGACGGCGGCTCGACGCTGGGGGCGTAAATGGCCTGGAAACGAGCGCTCACGCTGGCGGCGCTGAACGCCAGCAGCGAAAACACCCTGGTGGCGCATCTGGGGATCGTCTACACCCGGCTGGAGGCGGGGCTGCTGGAGGCGGAGATGCCGGTGGATGCCCGCACCCATCAGCCGTTTGGCCTGCTGCACGGCGGCGCTTCAGCGGCGCTGGCGGAGACGCTGGGGTCGATGGCCGGCTGGCTGATGACCGACGAGGGGCAGTGCGTGGTCGGCACCGAGCTGAACGCCACCCATCACCGGGCGGTCTCCAGCGGGAAAGTGCGCGGCGAGTGCCGCCCGCTGCATCTTGGCCGGCAGAGCCAGAGCTGGGAGATTGTGGTGTATGACGAGAAGGGGCGGCGCTGCTGCACCTGTCGTCTGGGCACCGCGGTGCTGGGCTAAGCAGCCACGCTTTCCCCGGCTTGCGCTACGCTTAGCCGGGCTACGTATCGGCGCAATGGGTAGCCCGGATAAGGCGCAGCGCGCCGCCATCCGGGAATATCCCTGCTCGGCTGTACTTAGCAGGGCTACGGTTTCTGGGTCAGGAAGCCGCTGTTTCCCCGGCTTGCGCTGCGCTTAGCCGGACTACGGATCTGTAGGTCGGGTAAGGCGTTAGCCGCCACCCGACAAACAAACGGCACCGTTCACGATAATCCTTTCATTCATTTTCCAGCCTTAAGTGATCTCGCTAGCAATGTGAGACAAATCTCTGTGGGTGGACGGCATCTGCGCTGTTTCGATGTTGTTAAATTCTGCGTTGTGTTCTAGAAACAAACTGTAACATCCTGATTACCCTACCGGTGGACCACAACAATGAATAATTCAGGGAAATACCTTATCTGGGCACTGCTCTCCGTGATCGGAGCCTTTGCCCTCGGCTACATTGCTTTAAACCGGGGTGAGCAGATCAACGCGCTGTGGATTGTCGTCGCGGCAGTCTGCGTTTATCTGATCGCGTATCGTTTTTACGGCCTGTATATCGCCAAAACCGTGCTCGGCGTCGACCCGACGCGCATGACGCCCGCGGTGCGGCATAACGATGGCCTCGACTATGTCCCGACTGACAAAAAAGTGCTGTTCGGTCACCATTTTGCCGCCATCGCCGGCGCGGGGCCGCTGGTGGGCCCGGTGCTCGCCGCGCAGATGGGCTATCTGCCGGGGATGATCTGGATCCTCGCCGGCGTAGTGCTGGCCGGGGCGGTGCAGGACTTTATGGTGCTGTTCGTTTCCACCCGTCGCGACGGCCGTTCGCTGGGCGAACTGGTGAAAGAGGAGATGGGGGCGACCGCCGGGGTGATTGCCCTGGTGGCGACCTTTATGATCATGGTGATTATCCTCGCGGTGCTGGCGATGATCGTGGTGAAAGCGCTGACCCACAGCCCGTGGGGAACCTATACCGTGGCCTTTACCATTCCGCTGGCGCTGTTTATGGGGATCTATATTCGCTATCTGCGCCCGGGGCGCATTGGCGAAGTGTCGGTGATTGGCCTGATATTCCTGGTGTTCGCCATTATCTCCGGCGGCTGGATAGCGGAAAGCCCGACCTGGGCGCCGTTCTTTGACTTTACCGGCGTCCAGCTCACCTGGATGCTGGTGGGCTACGGCTTTGTCGCCGCGGTGCTGCCGGTCTGGTTGCTGCTGGCCCCGCGCGACTACCTCTCCACCTTCCTGAAAATCGGCACTATCGTCGGTCTGGCGATCGGCATTCTGATTATGCGTCCGACCCTGACCATGCCGGCGCTGACCAAATTTATCGACGGTACTGGCCCGGTATGGACTGGCAACCTGTTCCCGTTCCTGTTTATCACCATCGCTTGCGGCGCGGTGTCGGGCTTCCACGCCCTGATTGCCTCCGGTACCACGCCGAAGATGCTGGCGAATGAAAATCAGGCCTGCTTTATCGGCTACGGCGGCATGCTGATGGAATCCTTCGTGGCGATTATGGCGCTGGTGGCCGCCTGTATCATTGACCCGGGCGTCTACTTCGCGATGAACAGCCCGATGGCGGTGCTGGCGCCGGCGGGAACCACCGATGTGGTGGCCTCGGCGGCGCAGGTGGTGAGCGGTTGGGGCTTTGCGATTACCCCGGAAACGTTGACGCATATCGCCAATGAGGTGGGCGAGCAGTCCATCATCTCTCGCGCCGGCGGGGCGCCTACGCTGGCGGTGGGCATGGCCTACATTCTCCACGGCGCGCTGGGCGGGTTGATGGACGTCTCGTTCTGGTACCACTTCGCCATTCTGTTTGAAGCGCTGTTTATCCTGACGGCGGTGGATGCCGGCACCCGTGCGGCGCGCTTTATGCTGCAGGATCTGCTGGGGGTGATCTCCCCGAACCTGAAGCGTACTGACTCGTTACCGGCTAACCTGCTGGCGACGGCGCTGTGCGTGCTGGCGTGGGGCTACTTCCTCCATCAGGGAGTGGTCGATCCGCTGGGCGGCATTAACACCCTGTGGCCGCTGTTCGGTATCGCCAACCAGATGCTGGCGGGGATGGCGCTGATGCTCTGCGCAGTGGTGCTGTTCAAGATGAAACGTCAGCGCTATGCGTGGGTGGCGCTGGTGCCGACGGCCTGGCTGCTGATCTGTACCCTCACCGCCGGCTGGCAGAAGGCCTTCAGCCCGGACAATAAAGTGGGCTTCCTGGCGATTGCCAACAAGTTCCAGGCGATGATCGACAGCGGCAAAATCCCGGCGCAGTATACCGAGTCGCAGCTGGCGCAGCTGGTGTTTAACAACCGTCTCGATGCCGGGCTGACCATCTTCTTTATGATCGTGGTGGTGGTGCTGGCGCTGTTCTCGATTAAAACCGCGCTGGCGGCGCTGAAAGAGAATAAACCGACGGCGAAAGAGACACCGTATGAGCCAATGCCTGAAAACCTGGACGCGATAGTGACCCAGGCGAAAGGGGCGCATTAACCTGTGTGCCGGGTGGCGGCTTCGCCTTACCCGGCGTACTTTTTCTGTGAGATCAGAATTATGTTCGACACCCTTTCCAAAGCAGGTAAGTACCTGGGCCAGGCCGCCAAAATGATGATCGGCGTGCCGGATTACGACAACTACGTCGAGCACATGCGCGTCAACCATCCGGATCAGACGCCAATGACCTACGAAGCATTTTTCCGCGAACGCCAGGACGCCCGCTACGGCGGCAAGGGCGGGGCGAAGTGCTGTTAACCCTCTTTCGGCAGATAGAGGCTGATCTGCTCCTGCTTACAGCCGTAGAGCACCGCCAGCTTCTCGCGGGTGCGCTTCTGCGGACGGGAGTCCAGCGCTTCCAGCTGTGACACGGCGGACTGGCTGATGCCGAGCTTTTCGGCGACCTCCTGCTGGGACATCCCGCGCAGGATGCGCCACGCAGCCTGCAGGCTGACGTTTTCTTTATGCATCACGTCGCATACTTCGCCTGGCAGCATGACGTTATCATAGATGTCTGATTCATAAGGAATATCTTCCCAGTCGCTTTCATCCTCGTCGTCGTACTCCAGCAGAGCCAGGCGCATACGAAAGTAATCACTGTAAGGAATGACGACATACTGGTCTTTTCCTTCTTCATCCTTGATGTACTGAATAGTCATATTCGGCATGCTCCTCATGCAGGTAGGTGGTGGTGGTTCGGCGTTTAACCGCCACTATCGATTTTAGAAAATGGCTTATCTGCCGTTTTTGACCAGACAATCTTCATCCGTACCTCCACTGTACGACCACACAAAATATAAGGAAATAATAAGACTATTAGATAAATTCCGAATTTCTTATGGGGTAGGGTAGAGCGGAGAAAAAACGCAGGTAAGCGGCAAAACGCAACGCGTCGAGGCGGCTCGAAAAGGCCTCTGCCGGGCGACAGAGGCTTGCAGAAAATGTGCGATCAGGCGTTCAAACCGCCATCCACGTCCAGCCCGGTGCCGGAGATCTGCCCGGCGGCCGGGCTGGCGAGGAAGGTGACCGCCGCGGCGATGTCTTCCGGCTGGCCGTAGTGACCTAACGCAATAAGTTGACGCTGGGCATCGGCCTGCTCGCCATCTTCCGGGTTCATATCGCTGTTGGTCGGGCCGGGATGGACGAGGTTAACGGTGATCCCGCGGGGGCCTAAATCGCGCGCCAGGCCGCGGGTAAGGGAGTTGAGGGCGGACTTGGTCATCGAGTAAACCGCGATGCCCGGCTGCGCCACGCGGTTAGCCAGACAGCTGCCGATGTTGATGATGCGCCCGCCGTCTGACATATGCACCAGCGCCTCCTGGATGGCGATAACCACCCCACGAATATTGACGTTGATAAGCGCGTCGATGTCCGCCAGCGTCATGGACTCCAGCGGGCCGCCGCGCGCGATCCCGGCGTTGTTGACCAGAATGTCCAGCCCGCCGAGGGAACGCGCCGCATGGGTGACGGCATCCTGAATCGCCTGCGCGCTGGCGCTGTCGGCCTGCACCGCTTCACCGTGCCTACCCAGCGCCTTTATTTCCTCGGCGACCGCCTGGGCTTTATCGGCCGATTTTTCATACGTAATAACCACGTCGGCGCCGGCGCGCGCCAGCGACAGGGCGATAGCCCGACCCAACCCACGGCTGGCGCCGGTAACCAGCGCCTTCTTACCTGTTAAATCGATCTGCATGATGACCTCGTTGCGAGAGTGGTGAGAATCATCATTAGGTATAGACGGTCGGGGTGATTAACGGCTGAAGTATTCCACCTTCTCAAACGCCGCGCGCAGAACCTCAGGGGTTAACGTCACCGGTAAATAGTGAATCGACTCGCCCGGGCGCAGGGTATGGGCAATGACCCGGTCAAGCTCTGCGCGGTTAGTGATATCGACCTCCAGCGCCGCCAGCGTCGCCGGCAGGTTAAAGCGCTGCCAGGCCTGCACCAGCTGCGCCAGGACCTCATCCTGACCGAGCAGGGCGCTTTGCACCAGAATGCCGTAGGCCACTTTGGTGCCGTGGAGGAATTTATCCGTCTGCGGTAGCACCGTCAGCCCGTTGTGCACCGCATGGGCGGCGGCGACCCGGGTGTAGCGTTCCCCCAGCCCGCCAACCATCCCGCCGCCGGCGATAACTGCATCCACCACATCGCGAAACGCCTGGCTCAGCTCGCCGCGGCGCTGGTCCGCCAGCGCCGTTTCGCTGCTGGCCAGCAGCACGTCGCGGATCGCCAGCGCGCCGTTAATCCCCAGCCGCACGGTGAGCGGCAGGGCCTCCGGCTGCGGCGCCAGCACCACTGCCTCATACCATTTGGCTAAGGTGTCGCCAATGCCCGCCAGCAGGTACTCCGCCGGGGCGTTGAGAATGATGCGCGGCTCGACCAGCACCAGGAAATTCGCGTCATCGAAGATCTCAAAATTCAGGGCCTGTCCGGCGTCGCTGTACCACACCGACAGCGGCGTCCATGCCGCGCAGGTGGCGGCGATGGTCGGGATGGCCACCAGCGGAACCCCCAGGCGGCGGGCCAGCACTTTCGCGCTGTCGAGCAGCGCGCCGCCGCCTACGCCAATCACTACCGCCCGATCGTCACCTGAGGCCTGCGCCAGCCCCGCCACGTCGCGTTCGCTGCAGTGGCCGGTAAAGCGGATCTTTTTCGCTTCCGGCAGGTGGAAGGCCGCCGGCAGAAAAGGTTCGGCGCCGGCCAGGGCGCGCTCGCCATAGACCCACACCGCCCGCGACAGCTGGTCGGCGTTAAAAAAATCGCTTAGCCGCTGAAGGCTGCCAGGGTGGGAGAAATAGTTGGCCGGGCCGGGCACGACGCGGATCTCGCTGTTGCTCATGAAAGCTGTCCTTATAGGTGTTGGGCTAACCTGATGTTATGTCTGGACATCCAGATGGCTAATATTATTTCGTTGTATCTTATGCTTTTTACGCAGTTGTCAGCCAGCGGCGGCTATGAAAAATTCGTTAAATCAGAAGATTAATTGCCGCACGGGAGCAGTGATGAGCGCGAATCGCCTTGAGATGCATAACATTAGCCTGGCCTTCTCCGGCTTTCAGGCGCTGAACAAGGTAGCCTTCACCCTTCATGGCGGGTCGGTGCATGCCCTGACCGGCGCCAACGGCGCGGGTAAGTCGACGCTGATGGCGGTACTGTGCGGCACCCACGCCCATTATCAGGGCGAAGTGACGATCAATAACCAGCCGGTCACCATTCGTTCGCCGCGGGATGCCAAACAGCTGGGGATCCACCTGGTGCAGCAGGAGGTGGACGTGGCGCTGGTGCCGGGCCTGAGCATTGCCGAAAACATCATGCTGGACAGGCTGGCGGAGCCGGGGACGACCTTCTGCTGGTCGCGGGTTCGGCAGCTGGCGCGCGAGGCGCTGGCGCAGCTGGACGTGGCGCTGGACGTCAGGCGCTCTATTGACAGCTGCACGCTCGCCGAAAAACAGCAGATCCTGCTGGCCCGCGCCCTGTCGCACCATTGCCGCTTTCTGATCCTCGATGAACCCACCGCGCCGCTGGATCAGCATGAAAGCGAACGCCTGTTTGCGGTGGTACGCCGTCTGCAGCAGCAGGGGATCGGGGTGGTGTTTATTTCGCACCGCATCCACGAGCTGAAGGCGATCTGCGACACCCTGACGGTGCTGCGCGACGGGCGTCTGATTGAGAGCGGCCCGATGGCGCCGCTGAGCGGGGAACAGATTGTCGAAAAGATGCTGGGCCACGAGCTGAGCGATATCTTCCCGCCGCCGCGTCCGCCGCACGGTGAAGAAGTGCTGCTGCAGGTGGAAGGGTTGCACGATGAGGCGCTGCTGCAGGATATCTCGCTGCGCCTGCGTAAGGGGGAAATTCTGGGGATCGCCGGGCTGGCCGGGGCGGGCAAAACCGAGCTGTGCAAAGCGCTGTTCGGCGCCAGCAAAAGCCGGGTGCAGCGCGGCGAGCTGAACGGCCAGCCGTGGCGGCCGCGGGATCCCGCCGACTCGGTGGGGCGCGGCCTGGCGCTGGTCCCGGAGGAGCGGCGCAAAGAGGGCATTTTCATCGAAGAGCCGATCGCGATGAACCTGGCGGTCAGCGCCGATAACCACTTTTCGCGCTGGAGCCTGTTCGGCCATCGCCAGGCCTGGCGCTGGGCGGAGGAGGTGATAGCCCGCCTCGGCGTGCGCGCCACCGGTCCCGGTCAGACGCTGCGTCGTCTGTCCGGCGGCAATCAGCAGAAGGTGGCCATTGGCAAATGGTTGCGCGGCGATGCCAACGTTTTGATTTTTGACGAACCGACCAAAGGGGTCGATGTGAAAGCGAAAACCGATCTGTTCATGCTGATCGATGGTCTGGCGCGGGAAGGCAAAGGGGTGATTTATGCCTCGGGTGAATTCGCCGAGCTGGTCGGTTTATGCGACCGCATCTGCGTACTATGGGACGGACGGATCGTGGCGGAGATCCCCGGCGCGGAAGCCCGGGAAGAGACACTGCTTTATTATTCAACCGGAGGAGCGGCAGCGTGAGCAAGGCCCTGGCAGTGAACGCGACGGTATCAGGCCGTCAGCGATTTTTTGATTTTCTCTATAAGTGGGGCATGTTGCTGACCGTGGTGCTGCTGGTGGCGGTCTTTGGCTTCGCCTCGGACAACTTCCTTGACCCGTTCAACATCATCAACATTCTGCGCTCGATAGCCATCGTGACGGTGATTGCCATTGGGGTGTCGATTTCCCTCACCATCGGCGGCTTCGATCTGTCCGTCGGATCGACGGCGTCGCTGGCCAACGCCCTGGTGATCTCCCTGTTTGTCTGGCACGGCCTGGGGACCACCGAAGCCATCCTGATCACCCTCGCGCTCTGCACCCTGGTGGGGCTGTTTAACGCCTTTCTGATCGTGGTGCTGCGCATCCCCGACATGCTCGCCACCCTGGCCAGCCTGTTTGTGATTCAGGGGGTGGCAATGACATACAGCTACGGCGGGTCGATTACCGAAAACATGGTGCTGCCGAGCGGCGAGATGGCGGACGGCACCATCCCGGCGGCGTTTGGCGCGCTGGGCCAGGTGCCGACCATCGTCATCATCATGCTGGTGGTGACGCTGGTCGCCCAGCTGGCGCTGTCGTTCACCACCCACGGCCGGCGGATGTACGCCATCGGCGGCAACCCGGAGGCGGCGCGGCTCTCCGGCCTGCGGATCACGCGTTATAAAGTGGCGGCGTACGTGATTGCCTCGCTGCTGGCCGGGCTCGGCGGCATTCTGCTGGCCTCGCGTATCGGATCGTCGCAGGTTAACGCCGGCGGCGGCTATCTGATGGACGCGGTGGCGGCGGCCTGGATCGGCTTTTCGCTGGCCGGCTCCGGCAAACCGAACGCTCTGGGGACGCTGGTGGGGGCGGTGATCCTCGGCGTGCTCTCCAACGGGCTGGTGATGCTCTCGGTGCCGTATTACGCGATGGACATTATTAAAGGGCTGGTACTGGCTGGCGCGCTGGCACTGACCTATTTTCAGCGCCGTACTTAACATTTCACAGGGTAAACCGCATGAAAAAGATCGCACTCTCTCTCATTACGCTGGGTCTGCTGCAGTCGACGGCGGCGCTGGCCACCGCCCCGACGCCGGTGCCGGCGGCCATTGCCGAACACAACGGCCCGATCCGCATTGCAGTGATCCGCAACCTGGGGTCTGACGATAACACCACCCAGTTTGTCGCCGGGGCGCTGCAGGAAGGCAAAAAGCTCGGTTTCAAAATCAGCACCTTCCTGAGCAACGGCGATGACGCCAAATTCCAGGACTTCGTCAACCAGGCGATCAGCCAGAAATACGACGGCATTATTCTCTCCCAGGGGCGTGACCCCTATTCGACGGCCCTGGTGAAGAAGGCGGTGGACGCCGGGATCAAAGTGGCGGTGTTCGATACCGCGGTGAGCGGCGAGATCCCCGGCGTAACGGTCAGCCAGCAGGATGACGCCTCACTGACCGATCTCTCCTTTGGCCAGCTGGTGAAAGATTTCAACGGCAAAGCCAACATCGTCAAGCTGTGGGTGGCGGGTTTCCCGCCAATGGAGCGCCGTCAGACGGCTTACCAGACGCTGCTGAAGCAAAATCCGGGGATTAAAGAGCTGGAGTCGATCGGCGCCGTTTCGTCCGATGTGCAGGGCGATACCGCTAACAAGGTGGGGGCGATCCTCGCCAAATATCCGAAAGGGAAAATCGACGCTATCTGGGGCACCTGGGATGCCTTTAGCCAGGGGGCCTATAAGGCGCTGAAAGAGAACGGCCGCACCGAGATCAAACTCTACAGTATTGATATTTCCAACCAGGATCTGCAGCTGATGCGCGAAGCCGGCAGCCCGTGGAAGGTGAGCGTGGCGGTGGATCCGAAGCTTATCGGCGCGACCAACGTGCGGCTGATCGCCAATAAGATCGCCGGCGAGCCGACGCCGGCCACCTACGACTTCAAGGCGGCGGCGATCCCGCAGGCGCTGCTGGCGGCCCAGCCGGGGGCGGTGAACGTGGCCTCGCTGGGGAAAATCATTCCGGGCTGGGGCCAGACGGAAGACTTTATCGCGCCGTGGTTTGCGACGCTGGAAGCGAAAAACAAATAAAACGAAGCCGGGTGGCGGCGGGGGCGGCCTGTTGCCCTTTCCCACAGGGAGAGGGGGAAAACCAACAGCGCCCGTAGGCCCGGTAAGCGCAGCGCCACCGGGCGAAAGGAATTCCCTATGTCAGCATTACCTTCCCCAGAATACAGCCGCAATATGCGGCTGATCGGCCATAGCGACCAGGGCGGTCGTCCGGACGGCGTGCAGCTGATGGTGCACCGCGGATTCGCCTATATCGGCCATATGGTGTCGCAGGGTTTTTCCGTGGTCGATGTTCGCGATCCGACCCGGCCCACCACGGTCAACTATATTGCCGCGCCGCCGGGCACCTGGAACGTGCACCTCCAGGCGCATGACGATCTGCTGCTGGTGATCAACGCCCGAGATCTGTTTGCCGACGCCCGTTTTGCCGATGAGAAGGTGTACTACACCCGCTCGGTGGGTGACACGGTCAGCGATGTGCAGGACAAAGGCTGGAGTGCCGGGCTGCGCGTGTTTGATATCTCCACGCCGGATAAGCCGCGTGAAATTGGCTTTCTGTCGCTGAGCGGTATCGGCATTCACCGCATCTGGTACGTCGGCGGCCGCTGGGCGTATGTGTCCGCGCTGATCGACGGTTTTACCGACTACATCTTCCTGACCATCGATCTGGCCGATCCGCGTAAACCGCAGGTTGCCGGGCGCTGGTGGTTGCCGGGGATGCACCAGGCGGGCGGTGAAACACCGGACTGGCCGCAGGGTAAACGCTATGCGCTGCACCACGCCATTATTGCCGGGGATACCGCCTACGGCAGCTGGCGCGACGGCGGCCTGACGCTGCTGGATGTCAAAGACCGTACCCAGCCGACGCTGATCAGCCATCGCAACTGGAGCCCGCCGTTCGGCGGCGGAACGCATACCGCGCTGCCGCTGCCGGATCGCGATCTGCTGGTGGTGCTGGATGAAGCGGTGCTCGACAATCAGGAGGACGGCGAGAAGCTGATCTGGCTGTTTGATATTCGCGAGCCAGCGAACCCGGTAAGTATCTCAACTTTCCCACAGCCTGATGAAATCGACTATGTGGCGAAAGGGGCGCACTTCGGGCCGCATAACCTGCATGAGAACCGGCCGGGGAGCTTTGTCAGCTCAACGCTTATCTTCGCCACCTATCAGAATGCCGGCGTGCGGGCGTACGATATTTCCAACCCGTATCGTCCGCTGGAGACTGGGGCGCTGGTGCCGGCTGCTCCTGAGAGGATGATGGATACCCGTCCCGGCCGCCCGCGGGTGATCCAGTCCTGCGATGTGTTTGTCGATGCGCAGGGCATTATCTACAGCACCGATTACAACGGCGGGCTGTCGGTGATTGAGTATCTGGGGTGAGGACAAGGTAAACGCAAAAAGGCAATGACAATTGCCTTTTTCTGGCTGATGACAAACCTGTTTCGTTATTGTGCTCGCATGTCTGCCGGGTGGCGGCTTTCGCCTTACCCGGCCTACAAAAG